>JAQTVR010000140.1 GCA_028706995.1 Dehalococcoidales bacterium | reverse complement strand
GGGTAGTTCTTTATTTGGCACCGGGGACGCAGACATATATCTTTATATTAAGGATGAAAAGATTGAATATAAAGTATTCTCATATGAAGATGGCGACGTATTCAATATGACCAAAGATGAAGATGGGAACGATCTTTTTGTCAGATTATTTTTGCTGGATGGATTCCATGCAGTGGAAATGTACGGAGTGCAGTCAGTTGATTTGTGGATAAAAGAGTCTGCGGCTTCTGAATCCAGATTTACAAGTGCCGTCAGGTCTGTCGGCGGAGATATAAACGGAGAAAAAAGCAAGGATGGGTATATCCTTATAAAGTCAGAAACGCACGGACGTAAGCGTTGTCCCGTTGATTATTATCGGGCTAAGGATGTATGCTGGGGACTTGGACAACCGACGATAGATAATATAGAGAAGATATTATCTGATTTGGGAGAAAATAACAAATATTACGCATATCAAATATTATTTTTATCTGGTGGCGTCATAAGTCTTCCGGGAGCTAAAGGGATGGGGAAGGTTATTGCATCCAAGACTACGGATGGCAAGGCCGAAATCCTTAAACCGGCAGATGCGAGTAATACATTCACGGTTGAACTTGAAAAAAATCTTGATTTATTATGGGAAACCACAGGAACGGTAGTGTTAGAACCTAAGGAGTTGAAGGGCGGTGATTACTCCGGAGCGTTTATCCGTAATTTATACTGGAGGGAAGTTCAATGGGCTGCTAATGAAATTGCTAAATTAAGACCGGCATTCAGAAGTATAATTTCTCAATTTTCAGATCTTGTAGGCATATTGGAGAATGATGTTATCGGATACCGTAATTTGAGAATGTCATTTATGCTTGAGCCATGTATACCTAAAAATGTGTCCGAAGAAATAACGAACGTAACGTTAGCCAAGGGCGCAGGCATAACATCAGTAAAGACAGCTTCCGGAGAAATACCATTCAATAACGCAAGGGAGTATGAGCGCATAAAAGAGGAAGAATCAGAAAAAGCTAAAATAGAGTCTGAAAAGATAAAACAAGAAGAAGAAGTCAGCCAGCGGCAGGATACCTCATTAAATAAGATCGATAACAGATTAAAAACAAAATAGAGTCCAATGCAGAGACCAAATCAGAGCATGGTAAAAATAGAGTTACCAAAAACGCAACCCGAGCAAAAACAGAAAGCTTCAGTCCTTATTTGCATTTTTAATTATAATAATAATGAAAATGCTTTGAAATGGAAAGAGTTATTATCTCCATATTTCAGTACCATCATACTTGATTCAGGATCAAATCCACCATGTACTGATGCCATAAATCTGGATAATATCTATTACGGCGGCATGTTTAATGAAGCCATAGAAAGATCTAAAAAATATAAGTGGTGCTGCATTATAACATCGGATGTTATAATCGACGAGACAAATGCAAAAAGGCTAATAACCAGGATCAATGAGGTATGCGCATCACCAAGAATTGGGAACTATCAACCATCTTGTGACAGATCCGGGAGATCTCATGACTTTGGCTACAATAAAGGAACAGGTACCCAGCGATCGGTGCCATATATGGAGGGTTGGTTCCAGCTATTCAGAACTATTCTTGGATTTAAACTACCTTTGGATATAAACAGAATAGGGTGGGGTACCGACATGTATTTATGTAAGCGGGCGTTAAAAGTTGGGCTTGCAAATATAGTTGACGATTCAGTCGTTGTACTTCATCCGCATGGATCAGGATTTGACAACAACGAAGCCAGAAGACAAATGGACGCATGGACTGCGACATTGCCGGATTGGGAGAATAAGATAAAAGTAGGATTAGCCATTAACGCCTTCGAGGGGACCGAACATATCAGGGAGACCCTTAAACAAATAGGAAACCTCGTAGACGTTGTGGCTATCTTTTTTCAAAAAGAGAGTTATAACGGGATAAAGGCGGACGATGCTGATATATCCGAAATAGAGAGTATAAAAAGTGAAGGGTTGGTTGCGGATATCGTAGAATTTATCCGGATACCATATGTTGATGCACGGGAACAGGAAACAATTAAGCGTAACCAGTGCATGTCTTATATGGAGAAACAGGGTTGCGATTATGCTATTGTTATTGATTCTGACGAATTCTATTCCAGCGCTGAATTTATTAACGCTAAGGATTACGTGAGGCGTATTTTGCCTGACGCAACCTATTGTTATTATTTGAATTTCTACAAGGACAAATATCACGTTTTGGTAGATGACTGCTATGAACAACTTCGGGGAGTACCGTTTTTATGCAGATCTAATCTTAGGTTTAAGTATAACATGCCTTGTCGGATACCCTCTGACGTTACAAGGAGAATAGATAATCATTCTGTTGTCATGCTTCCAAAAGAGGCTATCCAAATGTATCATTGGTCGTGGATTCGTAATGATATCAGGAAAAAGATGAGTACGTGGTCTTCGTTGGATCATTTCACTTCCGGAGAACGCGAGGCAATGATAGAGTCATGGGAAAAATTCGACGGCACGCAGGAATATGTGAATGTTCCTCATAAGATTTGCAATAACAAAGTCAAGGTTGTAAAAATTGAATAAAATGGCATTACTACGAGTAATATCAGTAACATTCGGACATACAACAGAACTTGAGGTCTCAATCGGAAGTTTTATATTACAGACGAATCCAAACTGGACGATTGAAGTGATACATGACGGACCAGCTCCAAAAGAGGTGTGCGAAATTATGAGCCGATACGATGGCGATTCGAGAATATCTTTTACACGCACTCAGCAGCGCAGTGGATTATGGGGACATCCAAACAGGAAAATGGCATTAGATAATCTGGAATGTGATGATAATGATTTTGTGCTGCTCACAAATGGCGATAACTACATGTGTCCTCAATTGGTAGAACAGGCACTGGATGCAGTAAAAGATAACATTGGCATAGTTATATGGGACTGTATCCATTCTCATTTAAATTATGGATATCACCGAAGCCAGCTTTTTGAAGGAGGATTGGACATGTCCAGCTTTTGTGTCAGGGCAGATATAGCTAAGAAAGTAGGGTTTCAGTATACTCATTTTTCAGCCGATGGAGCATATGCCGTAGATTGCGCCAAAGAGTGTGCCGAAAGAGGATTAATAGCTGTTCATATAAATAAAGCGTTATTTATGCATAATTAATTTTGACATTTAGAAATAATATATTATCTTTGAATAATTATTAATTAATATAAAAAATCATGGAAAAATGGATTAATTTTATTGAGTGGGCTATACCGGATAAGTCTGAACGCGAACAAGTCAGATTGCATGTTAAGAGTGCAATATCCGGGATGCTAAGTGATCGTATTCTTATTTTTTTTGGAACCGGACGTAACGGCAAAAGCGTTCTTCGTAGATTAATAGAGAAAATACCTGGTGCACCTAAGGTTTTATCTAAGTCAATACTTGAATTCAATGATTTTGCACCGTATGGTGGAAAATATGTCTTGATTAATTTTTCAAATACTATTGACGAGAGAGATGGAGACCCTATGTTGTTAAGTAAATTATTT
>JAQTVR010000139.1 GCA_028706995.1 Dehalococcoidales bacterium | reverse complement strand
CTGAGCCAGTTCGATCACCCTTTGCAACATAGTAACCGGCTTGTCATTCCTTTCACCAATCGTCCCGTAGACGCCATTGGTAGCTGTGGGAACGCCGCCTTCAACTACCAGGACATACCCACCCTTCTTCTCTCTAGCGGTGTCCTCCATCGCTTCGATCGCCAGCTCACCAGCGGCGGCCATTATCACCGGGTGGAATCTGAGGTTTATGTGAATCCCGGGGACTATCTGGTCGATAAGCACATTTTTAATGGTGGGACTGGCTACGTTTAAAAGCGACACGGCACAGCCACTGCAAGCTGATGTTTGCAGGTAAATAACCGGAAGTTCCTTAACCATCAAGCCAAACTCCTTTCTATGTTATTTCAGTATCCAGATGCCAGATCATTCTCATCCGGGAGGCTGGGAATCACAACTTGCACAGCTATCTCCGTAGGTAGACTATCATTTGAGTTTGCCATGCTGATAAGCATCCCCAGTTTATTTTATACGATATTCTGAATAATACTAGCAGAAACGGCTGCCAGAATCAACGACAACAACTTAACGGTTGATAGCCACGGTTTGAAGTGGATTTAAGCATGGCAGTTTGGCTATTCTGGGGTGCTTCGTTGCTCCATATCGATTTGCTTGAGCACTACTTTAACTATTTTCGGGATTACCCGTTGCAACTCTGGAGACAGCTCTATTCCCCAGCCTATTTCCTTAGGTTCAACGCCAATGACAACGATTTCCTTGGGTTCGTTTCCCATCAATGCCATGAGCTTTAAGTTTTGTACTACACCCAGTTCATGAACTGAAACAAAGTTCCCATTCTCGGTGGCCAGGTCCTGGGGTTGGAAACAGTAAACTGTCCCCGGTTTGCCACCGGCTTTGGCGGCATCAATGATAATTAATTTGTCCCCCGCTTCAGTATAGGCGATTAAGTCCGGTGCTGTCCCGCCGTCTATTATTTTGACATCCTGAGGCAGGTTGATTTCCTGCAGAGCCTGTACGACATGGATACCTACCCCTTCATCTTTAAGCAACAGGTTACCAACGCCAATCACCACTATCCTTGGTAATTTCTTGTACGGCTGGTTTTTCGGTAGTTTTTCAATAATAAAACACGTATCCGAGTATTTTTTTGTAGTTGTAATTTACAGTTTATTGATAGTTGTTGTCAAGTATTGTGTTTGTTGGTTTTATTTGCATTTGGTCAATTTTACTCCACGATTCATGATGGATGGTAGGGATTGTTATGTTTAATGGTATAATAGTGGCAGCGATACAAAGGACAGAAATATATGAAAAAAAAGTTAGAAATAAACCGCTTCTCAGCTAAAAAAGATAAGGGTAAGACTTATACAATTGTGGAATATCAAGATGTTTCCCCCGGCGGAGATTTTGACAGACCATTGTATAAAGTAGCGAGTTTAATAAGTTATCAAACTTCCACAGGGCTACCTGTCAACAAGATTGATAACGAAACGTTTCAAATCTTGCAGACTCAAGAGTTTGTTAAGAAAGTCAATTAAGATTAAAGCAACTTTTTAATCATTCTTGGTTGCTAACCAAGATAATATATCCGTCGCCGCTATGGTTCGACAAGCTCACCACGAGCGGCTTTAGTAATCTGTTTCCGCTCACCCTGAGCTTGTCGAAGGGTAAAAGAGCGGAAACAACCAACAACCATGATTGATAAGAACCAAAACATACTATTAGCACCGTCAGTCCAGAAACGGAACGCTGTCGGCTGAAAATGCGGGCGATGATGGTGGTGGCAGTATTCGAATGCCCTAAAAGTACTGTAATACATGATTGAGTCCATACATCGCATAGAGGAGGTGGTAGTAATGAACAGCAAATGCCCGGGCCAGGATTTCAGGAATCTAAGAATCTCGCTACACAAATGCCCGAGTTGTGGCACTGAGGTTGAAATCTTTTCCGATGAAATAAAGGGAAAGTGCCAGAAGTGCGGCGAGATGGTCTATCGCGAGAAAATACCTTCCTGCATTGACTGGTGCGCTTCCGCCCGTCAGTGTCTGGGAGAGGAGAGGTGGAAAGAATTGAGAGGGAAAGATAAGTCGGGATTATCTTCTAGTGAACCGGATAAGGAGGCAGACAACGACAACAAAAACCATTAGGAAGATCATAAGAATTGATGAAGAGAAATGTAACTAGGTTATTGCCTGTGACATTGACTATTATGAGAAGGAAAGGGTATGCTTAAAAAAAAGAGACTTCTCCCAGTTAAGGGGTATAGCCATAATATATTATATAATGTAAGAATCAGTAAAAATTTTAGTAGAAATAGAGATTTTTATGAAAATTGCTGTTAGCGGTAAAGGTGGCGTAGGAAAGACATTACTGGTATCATTGCTTGCCCACATGTTTGCAGATTCAGGTTACTCTGTTATAGCTATAGATGCTGACCCTGATACTAATCTGGCAACGTCACTCGGTTTTACTGATACGGATAAGTTGATCCCCATATCAGAGATGAAAGAGCTTATAGCAGAGCGGACAGAAACCGAAGCCGGCAAGTCTGGTCCATACTTTAAGATTAATCCGAAAGTTGACGATATACCGGAAAAATATTCCATAAAACACGGCAATATCAGGTTGCTGGTTATGGGACAAGCTAAGAGAGGTGGTAGCGGTTGTTATTGCCCGGAGAATGCCCTACTGGCCGCTTTGTTGTCCCATCTGCTTATAGCCAGAAAAGAGGTGATTATACTGGATATGGCAGCCGGCATAGAACATCTTGGACGCGGTACGGCCAAGGCAGTGGATAAACTAATCGTTGTTACAGAGCCCATCAGAAGCAGCATTGAAACAACATATAGAATAGAAAAGCTGGCAAAGGACATCGGGCTAACCAATCTAGCTGTAGTCGGCAACAAAATACATAACCAGGCAGGAAAGGAATTTTTAACCTCCAGCCTTAAAGGATTTAATTTCCTTGGTTTCATCCCCTATGATGCGGCTTTAGCACAGGCGGATATTAACAACCAACCACTCCTGCAAGCCAGCCGGAAAATAACCACTGCTGTCAAAGAAATCTATAAGAATCTTGTTACTCACGATGAGATATGATTTCAAACCCCTTAATACAATAGAATCATGAAAATATTGAATAACAAAATTTGCCATCATTTTGTCTCTAAACTCAAACTACCGATTGCTTCTGCTTTCTCCTTACTTGATATTTTGACATAACTCACCGTCGTATTCAGTCTCTTATACCTGGCGAGGTCTTTTATAGTAACGGGTTCTTCCATTCTAATATTGCCTTATGCAGCCAAGAGCAGTTAATACAAGCTTTAGCACCAAGAAAGAGGTAAATGAAGAAGGCTTCGAGTTGGCTTTATCCTATGGAATTATCCGGCGTCATAGTGGTAAAATAAAAGTTCAGAGTAAAGAGTGAGAAGGTCTGTACCTTCTGTTTTATCAGTATACCAAGAAGAGGGAGGGCAACATGGAGAATAAGAAACAAAAGGTCTTGCTAGTAGAGGACGAGATGATAGTGAGGGAAAGCCTGAGGGATTGGCTCATAGAGGATGGATATGATGTCGAGTGTGTTGAAA
>JAQTVR010000138.1 GCA_028706995.1 Dehalococcoidales bacterium | reverse complement strand
CATTGCTTACAATTTGTCTGGTCATTTCGTATGCAACTTCCGTCTCGACCATAATAGTGATGTCAATCTGTGAAGGGTCATATATAGATGGCACTATTGCCTCTTCCATATTCTTCAAGCCCTGGATATAGTGCCCTTTAACAGGATGTGCACAGACTATCTTGATTTGAGGATTATGTTCCCTTAAAACCTTGCCCACACCCATAATAGTGCCCGATGTTCCCAGGGATGAAACAAAATAATCTATCTTTCCATTCATTTGTTTCCATATCTCTTCCCCTGTTGTTCTGTAATGTGCCATTTTATTGTATTCGTTTGAAAACTGGTCTGGCATGAAATATTTATCAGGATACTCTTTGTACAATTCTCGTGCTTTCTTAATAGCTCCATCTGTGCCCAATTTTCCTTCTGTAAGAGTTATCTTAGCGCCAAATGCCTTAATCATTTGTCTTCTTTCAACAGAGACAGCCTCGCTCATGACGATTTCAACTTCATATTCTTTTATTGTTCCAATCATCGCCAGAGCTACCCCTGTATTTCCAGATGTCGGCTCTATGATCGTTTTCCCTTTGGTTAACCTCCCCTCTATCTCAGCCTGTTGAATCATACTTAATGCAATCCTATCCTTAATGCTCCCGGTTGGATTAAGTCCTTCGAGCTTTGCATAAATTGCTGTATTTTTATTGGGATTGAGCTTATTAATCCTGACAATAGGGGTGTTGCCAATGGTTTTGAGTATATTTTCGGCTATGTCCATTTTGCTCCTTAAGTTGGTAGTTTGATTTCATCTGCGATATGTTCCAAAAATATGTTAAACGGCAGGTAAGTATAAAATACATAGTTGTACTAATTCCTTGCTCCAGTCCCCTGCTGTTACTCCTATATTTTGGGATGCAGACTACAGCGCAGTGCAAAACATTTCGTTTATATTTTCACCCTAGTAGCGATTATACCACCTCTGTCAAGCGTTAAAATGCCAAAATAGTCTTTTTAATCACCGGTTTAATGCTGATTATAATACAGCTTTAACCATTGTCACCAGTCCTCCTTTAAAATACCCCGCCTTTTCCTCTTTTAGCGAATGAGTCTCCAGTATTTTCTTAATTCCACCGCTCCCGGTAAAATCCTTAAAACCCCGGTAATGAGCCCCTCCGACAAAATATTCAATAGCAGTCGCGGCTATTCCCAGTACATTTCGAGATATCGGAACCCGGTAATCTATAAATACAAGAGCCCCTTCTGGTTTGATGACCCTCTTCATCTCGGAAACTACCCCGTTTCTAGTGTCTCTATCTTTATCATGCAGGGCAAAAGAGATAGATACGTAGTCGAAACTGCCATCATCGAAAGGTAAAGCAGTGGCGTCGGCCAGGAAAAAAGAGGCATTTGCAGCATCCAGCTTCTTCTTGTTTTTTAAAGCAACGTCCAGCATATTTTCATCAATGTCGATTCCAGTAGCTCGTATACCGCGCCTGCCATACTCGATGATCTGTGCACCGGTTCCGCAACAGACATCCAGCACCCTGTCGCCGGCTTGCATACCGGAAAAATCCGGCGTCGATAGCCTCACGCTCCTGAGTATAGGGTCTATCAGATTTTCATAGCTTAATAATGCCATTTATTATTGCATCCTGTGGGAATAGTCGGATTTCTAATAATTATATCACGTTGCAATCCGCTATTAGTTACTATTTCAGACAGTTATAGTCAGGGAATTTTATCCGGGTTTTCATTTTATTAAATTGTTAGATTATACACCTGGTTGAGCGGTAAATACCCAAGATGTAAAGAACTTATCCAGCATGATAAAACAAATAGCAATCACCGGAGGAAGCCAGATGACTGCTACTCTATTCATCTATTTAATAGATTAACTTTATTATCTAGTCTTTTTATATTTGTCTTCCGATGATTTATCGGCTACCAGCAGCGATGTGAGAATCTGCTGCTGGAACTCGCCCACCGCCCCCGGAGAGTGCGGAATTAAAATCGTATTGTTGTTCGAATGCTTGCCGACATCGGTCAGCATATCGTAATACTGGGTCAGTAATACCAGCGCCATAACATCCTTGGCATCTACACCCTCGATAGCTTTCTGGAAATCTTCAACCGATTCCTTCAAACCCCTGATAATGGCTATCCTCTGATTGGCAACACCGACACCGGATAACTCTTTACTCTTGGCGTCGGCTTCAGCGGCTTTGACGACCAGTATCTTTTCGGCTTCGCCTCTATGTTCGGCAGCCACCCTCATTCTTTCCTGTGCATTGATCTCGTTCATGGCATTGGCTACCTTGGTATCGGGTACGATGTCGTTGACCAGGGCAGTCTTAATGAAATAGCCGAATTCAGGCATGATCTTACCGAGTTTTTCCTCGATATCCTCGGCAATGTCTTCCTTCTTCTCGAAAACCTCATCCAATTTCATATGTGGAACCTTGGCTCTGACAGTATCGAAAACGAAGGATTCCATCTGAGCGTGAGGATTCGTTAACTTGTAAAAAGCATCCCAGACCTTCTCTTTGGTCACATAATACTGAACGGCAATCAGCAGGTTTACGAAAACATTATCGCTAGTCTTCGTCTTGACCTCTACATTCAATTCGCGAACCCTGATAGAAACACGCCCCACGATATTCTCGATCAGCGGCCATTTAAAGTGAAGACCCGGACTGGTAATCCTGACGAATTTACCAAACCTTTCGATAACAGCAAAAGTCTGCTGTTTGACTGTATAGATGGATAGAATGATGAATGTTAGTACAAGAAAAAAGAAAATTACGCCGATAATTTCATCTAACATTGTTTACTCCTCCCTTTATTAAATACGATTTGTATTATTATACTCTATAATTTATACGCTATTTTAGATGAGTGCCATCGCAAAAAGGCTTATTGGAGCTTTTCCCGCAACGGCATAAAGTCACACGATTACGGACTTCGTATATCTTACCATCCGCAGATTCGACGGGTATGCCAGCCCGCACCCATAAAGGGCCATCCCTACCAGCCTGAGGGTCTTTCACTAGACCGATTGATGGCTCGAAATCAGGCTCAATGGCATTTCCTTCATTATCCCAGGCAACCAACCTGCCGGATGGACAATCGCAGGCTTCCTCAATGGCTATTTTTCTGGCTTCAGGGTTAGATGACTGTTCTGTTAGCTTCCATGTTCCACCGGCACGGTGGCAAAACCGGGCACCGGCGCATAAATCACGCGCATCGGTCAGTGTCAGATCAGGACCTTCTATTTTTTCTGCCTGCTCCGCATAAGATTCATGGCTGGCAGTTTCTTTGCTGTTGAATTTCACCGTTAGATGAGTGCCATCGCAAAAAGGTTTATTCGAGCTTTTCCCACAACGGCACAGGGCGCAGTTATCCTGTTTGGTAAACTTCTTTCCTTCATCCCACCCGTGGCACTGATCATCGCTATCTACATGTATGATTTGCTCCGATATCGGTACTTCACCCGAAACAACGTAGGGTCCGTTCTGCGTAACTTTAATTTTGTACCGGTTTCCTTTTTGAGAGACGTTATTTGAGCTTTCCATCTTTATCTCCTTTCAATGCTCTTCTTAAT
>JAQTVR010000017.1 GCA_028706995.1 Dehalococcoidales bacterium | reverse complement strand
TTGAACCCGGATGTGAATTGCTGCGGGAACTACATATTCTCTTTCCTCCTTGTCTTCAAACCTTACAGACAGCCTTCCATTTTCAATGATGACTTCACCAGCAACACGAGCAGTAACATTGTTTTCAGTAATATCCACTAATGATTTACTGTTATCAGAAGTCGGAGTAGCTAATATAGCTCCTGCATCTACCCATTGTCCATGGCTAACTATGATTTGCCCGTTTTCCGGTAACTTATATTCATCGTTAAATACGTCATAGCTCGTTACTTTGATACGTCTTCCTTCTTCATCGTTGATTACTTCCGCCATACCATCTATCTCAGATATTATAGCCTGTGTTTTTGGCGGACGAGCTTCGAACAATTCTTCTACCCTTGGAAGACCTGTAGTGATATCAAGGCCGACAACACCTCCTGTATGGAAGGTTCTTAAAGTAAGCTGAGTACCGGGTTCACCGATACTCTGAGCAGCAATTATACCAACCGCTGTGCAAAGCTCGATCATACGTCCATGCGCTAGGTCTCTGCCATAACACATCTGGCAGATACCTTGTTTCAACTGACAACTTAAGGGGGACCTTGCATATACACTCTTTATACCTGCTTGAATAATTTCTCTTGCCTTTTGTTCGTCTATTTCCTGATTACGGTCGAGTATAATTTCTCCGCTTTGTGGATTAATAATCTGGCTGGCCGCCATCCTGCCTGTCACTCTCTCTGTAAAAGGTGGGAGTATATCCTTTTCTTCAGGTTCTGTTATCCATGTACCATCAGTAGTTCTACAATCCATTTCCCTGACGATAACGTCCTGGGTTACATCGACAAGACGTCTGGTCAAATAACCGCTCCCAGAAGTACGTAAGGCCGTATCAGCTAAACCCTTGCGGGCTCCATGAGTTGAAATAAAATATTCAATAGCGCTCAAACCTTCACGAAGACTAGATTTAATAGGAAAATCGATGATCTTACCCGACGGGTTCGTCATCAAACCTCGTATACCAGCCATCTGTCTGATCTGCGAGATATTACCTTTCGCTCCGGAGTTTGCCATCATATAGATACTGCCATTTTTATCCATGGATTTGGATATAGCTTCTGTAATACTATCTGTGGTATCCATCCATACTTCTATGATACTGTTATATCTCTCGTCATCAGTTATTAAACCGCGCTGATACTGATTTTCGACAATTGCTGTTTTTTCATCAGCTTTTTCTATCAATTTGGGCTTTGCGGCTGGGACTTCGATATCACTCATAGCAATAGTGATACCAGACTTGGTAGCATATTTAAAACCTAAATCCTTCAGATCGTCCAGCATTTTAGCCATAGGACTTTCGATCCCAAGCTTTTTATAACAATCAGCGACTATTTTCTTCAAGCTGGATTTATCTATATCTTTATTAATGAATCCTAATTCGGGAGGTAGTATTTCATTAAAAATAATACGACCTACGCTTGTTTTTACTCTGTTGCCGTTATCAAGTCTCACTTCAATTTCGGCTCTAAGATCGATAGCACCAAGTTCATAGCAGAGCTTTGCTTCTTCAAAACTTCCAAGTAGTTTACCTTCTCCCAGTGCACCCAATCTCATAGTAGTAAGATAATAACATCCGAATACCATATCCAGAGTCGGAGTGACCACAGGTTCCCCGGAACTGGGCAGTAACATATTATTTGTGCTCAGCATCATTTCCCTGGCTTCCTTGACAGCTGCCTCGGATAAAGGAACATGTACTGCCATCTGATCGCCATCGAAGTCGGCGTTGAAAGCGGCACACATCAACGGGTGTATCTGTAAAGCGCTGCCATCGATTAGAACAGGTTCAAATGCTTGTATACTTAATCTGTGCAAAGTAGGAGCACGATTAAGTAGAACCGGTCTCTCTTTTACAACATCTTCCAAAACATCATAAACTTCAGGCCTGCCTCTATCTACCTGCCTTCTGGCGCTCTTAATATTCGAAGCCAGTCCTTCCATAACCAGTCTGTGCATAACAAAGGGTTTAAATAACTCCAGCGCCATTCTGCGGGGTAATCCACACTGGTGTATCTTTAATTCAGGCCCGACAACAATAACGGAACGTCCACTATAATCGACACGTTTACCTAACAGGTTTTGGCGAAAACGTCCCTGTTTACCTCGCAACATATCTGAAAGCGATTTCGCCTTATGGTCGCCACTGACGGCAATAGCTCTGCCTCTTCTGCCGTTATCGATAAGCGTATCGACCGCTTCCTGGAGCATCCTTTTTTCATTACGAATTATTATTTCAGGTGCTCCGATTTCAACCAGGTGACGTAAGCGGTTATTACGATTAATAACTCTTCTATATAGATCGTTAAGATCACTGGTAGCAAAACGACCACCATCAAGTTGAACCATGGGACGCAGGTCAGGAGGTAATACAGGTAACACTGTCAGTATCATCCACTCGGGTTTATTACCGCTACGACGAAATGCCTCTACCAGTTGTAGCTGTTTACTGGCTTTGCGCCGGCGTTGTCCCGAAGATGAATGTGTTTCTTGTATCAACTGACTGCGCAAGGCATCCAGGTCTATCTCTTTCAACAGTTTCAGAATGGCTTCAGCGCCCATCTCAGCCTTAAAAATATGCCCGTAATTCTGCCTTAACTCTTGATACTGAGTTTCGGTAAGTAAAGAGCCTTTTCTGATGCTCCTTAATTGTTCCACCTTGGAAGGAAGGGCATCCTCCAGTTGCTCCTTTTCAGTTTCATAATCGCGCCGCATCTGGTTTATTTCTTCTACAGTTGCTTGATCTCGTTCCAATGCATCAATATTATTTTCAAGGGTTAAATTATTATCGGCTATCTCATTATTAAGGTCTTCCTCCAATTGTCTGATCACTTCATTACACGCCTCTGTATCAACAGAAGTGATGATGTAATGTGAAAAATATATAACGCGCTCTAAACTTCGAGCTGAGAGATCAAGTAATAAACCTATTCGACTGGGAATACCCCTGGCAAACCAGATATGGCTTAATGGACATGCCAGTTCGATATGCCCCATTCTTTCACGACGAACTTTAGAACGGGCTATCTCTACACCGCATTTGTCACAGATAATACCCTTATAGCGTATTCTTTTATATTTGCCGCAAGCACATTCAAAATCCTTGGTCGGACCAAATATTCGTTCACAAAACAATCCGTCTCTTTCAGGTTTAAGTGTACGATAGTTGATCGTTTCAGGTTTGGTTACTTCTCCATAAGACCAGCTTGCGATCTGTTCAGGAGAAGCCAATGAAATACGAACGGCATCAAAATCATTTACTTCAAGCATTATACTATTCTACCTCACTCTTGGGGGAATCAATATCTTTATTATCCATACCATCAATCAAAGTTCTTATTCCCATTATACTTTTATCTTTTTCTTCTATATCTTGATCTCGTCTTTCTTCTGTAGTGATCATCTCCATTCCATCTATACCTTCTAATTCTAATTCATGAGCTCCCTGTATTCGTTCTGCTTGAATTATTTTTTCTTCTTCATTTATTACCTCGACAGCCAATCCAAGACTCTGTAATTCTTTTACTAAAACCTTGAAAGACTCCGGAACTCCGGGTGGAAGAATATCCTCCCCTTTAACAATAGCTTCATACGTCTTAGCTCTACCGGCAACGTCATCTGATTTTATCGTTAAAACCTCTTGCAAGTTATGAGCTGCTCCATAGGCTTCCAGGGACCACACTTCCATTTCACCAAAACGCTGTCCGCCGAACTGAGCCTTTCCACCCAAAGGTTGTTGGCTTATCAGAGAATAAGGTCCGGTAGCTCTTGCATGAACCTTGTCCTCAACAAGATGAATAAGTTTTAACATATATATATTACCAATGGTAACCGGTTGATCAAACGGTTCACCGGTACGTCCATCCCTTAAAATGGTTTTCCCGCTAATAGGGGATGGTGAATTCCTGAATATAGTAACCTCTTTCA
Source organism: Dehalococcoidales bacterium (assembly GCA_028706995.1). GTDB lineage: Bacteria > Chloroflexota > Dehalococcoidia > Dehalococcoidales > UBA5627 > UBA5627. The sequence goes on along the minus strand of JAQTVR010000017.1, from coordinate 10,927 downwards.
TTTTCTGTGTTAGCTGCTCAGGAGTAAGCTTTTTACTTTCCACATCTAATTCCTCAAGCCACAGACGCAAACACACATCTCTCGCTTCCCCTGCAAATTTTTCACTGAAAACTCTTTCGCCGTCGAAGCCTTTTTCTTTTACCCATTCCTTTGCTTTGTCCAGATCAAGAACCGCACATCCGCCTTCAAGGTTTACAGTAACCGATCCGGTTTTTTGTGCCAGCCACGCCCTGGCTAAAGCATCTTCGATTGCCACATCACTTGCACCATCAAATACAGGAGTAAGGACTTTAAAACCAAGATTTCTAGCCGCCCACCCAAGATGCGTCTCTAATATCTGACCGAGATTCATTCTGGAAGGCACCCCTATAGGATTAAGTATTATATCAACAGGAGTACCATCCGGTAAGAATGGCATATCGCTAGCCGGAGCAATAACTGAGATAACACCCTTATTTCCGTGCCGTCCTGCCAGCTTATCCCCGACAGAAATAGATCTTCTCTGTGCTACCCATACCTGTACCCATTGGTTAACCCTGACAGGGAGTTCGGCTCCTTCGTCACGTGAGAACAATTTTACATTTATTACCTTACCCCATTCACCATGAGGCATCCTTAAGGATGTATCTTTGACCTCTCGAGCCTTTTCACCAAATATAGCCCTTAATAGCTTTTCTTCGGCAGACAGCTCTGTCTCTCCTTTAGGAGTTATTTTTCCAACCAGAATATCGTCAGGGCCTACTTCAGCACCGACTCGAATAATGCCATCTTCATCCAGTTCGCTCAGATTTTCTTCGCCTACATTTGGTATATCGCGGGTGATCTCTTCCGGACCCAATTTCGTATCTCTAGCTTCTACTTCATGTTTGGTTATATGTATAGATGTAAATTTATCCTGTTCCACCATACGATCGCTTAGGATTATGGCATCTTCATAGTTATAGCCACCCCAGCTCATAAAAGCGCAAACCACATTTTGACCAAGGGCCAACTCCCCATCCTCGGTAGCTGAGCTATCAGCCACGACATCACCCTTAACGACACGCTGCCCGCTGTTTACAATAGGATGCTGATTGATACACGTACCCTGATTGGTACGAATAAATTTCTGCAATGGATATACGTCTTCCTGTCCGCTATCGCTTTTCACCACAACTTGAGAACTTGTAACAGAAATGACCAATCCGGTATTTTTAGCAAAAAGCACCTGCCCGCTATATCTGGCGACTTCACTCTCCATACCTGTAGCTACTATAGGAGCCTCCGCGCACAGCAGGGGGACTGCCTGTCGTTGCATATTAGCACCCATCAAAGCACGATTGGCATCGTTATGCTCAAGGAAAGGAATTAGTGATGCAGCTACACTAAATATTTGTTTGGTAGATACATCCATATAATCGATTTTTTCAGGAGGAAGCATTAAATATCTGTCTTCAAAGCGAACTTCGATCCTCTTGTTAACAAAATACCCCTTTTCATCGAGAACAGTATTCGCTTGAGCAATATTATATTTATCTTCTTTATCTGCCTGTAAATATTTTATCTCATTGGAAACCAAGGGTTTTATTATTATAGTTCTTGCCGAGAGCTTCGCCAGCTTATCTGCTGTTGCTTTAGTTATTTCCACCCCGGATTTTATTATCACTTCGCCTTTATCATTTAGGATATCCTCGCTGGCTATTTTGCCAATCAGCTCTTTACTGGTATTTTTTAGTTCTTTAATAACTTTACGATAAGGGGTCTCAATGAAACCATAGCGATTTATCCTGCCATAAGCTGCTAGGGTACCGATAAGACCTATATTAGGACCTTCAGGTGTTTCGATTGGACAAATTCTGCCATAATGCGAATAATGAACATCACGGACATCGAAACCTGCTCTATCACGGGACAGGCCACCGGGGCCCATTGCCGACAAACGGCGCTTATGAGTTAATTCCGCAAGAGGATTGGTCTGATCCATAAACTGCGATAATTGAGAACCGCTGAAAAACTCTCTTATAGCCGACAGCACCGGGCGAATATTTACCAGTGCCCCAGGAGTAACTACATCGTTACTGATGATACTCATACGCTCTTTAGCAACTCTCTCCAGCCTCACCAAACCGACACGAAACTGGTTTTGTATCAATTCCCCAACGGTGCGCACCCTGCGATTTCCAAGGTGATCGATATCATCGGGGGTTTCATCAGAATTGCTAACCATTATTATATGTCTAATAATCTCTACAATATCTTCTTTGGTCAATGCCCTATCGTCGTCTTCGGGTTTCCTCTCGAGTCCTAATCTCTGGTTTAGTTTATATCGACCAACAATACCCAAATCATAATGTTCAGGGTTAAAAAATAAATTGGTGATTAACTTTCTGGCGTTATCAACGTTCGGGGGATCTCCCGGCCTCAATTTTCTGTATATATCGATAAGGGCATCCTCTTCGTTTTTAATCAGAGGGTCCTTATCCAGGGTAGACTGTATAAAGTGCCTTGTTGAAGAATTATCGTCGTTGACAAACATCCCCATTAATTGAGCCTCGCTGCCATAACCGATAGCCCTCAAGACAGTTGTTACTGGAATTTTTCTCTTCCCATCTACCTTAACCGAGATTACATCGCGGCTGCTGGTATCAAATTCAAGCCAGGCACCGCGACTTGGGACAAGATTAGCTTTACCCAGCTTGCGACCGGTAGTCGCGTCTTCATCGACAGTAAAATAAATACCCGGTGAACGCAGTAACTGGCTGACTATAACCCTTTCTGTTCCACTGGTGATAAATGTTCCTTTATCCGTCATCAAATGAATATCACCAAAAAACAGATCGAAAGGTTCTTTTATTTCCCCAGTGCCTTTTGTTAGTAGACGCGCTTTAACATATAATGGCGCAGAATAAGTCTGATCTTTTTGTAAACATTCTTGTTCCGAATTACGCGGTTCTCTGAATTCATAGCCTATAAAGCTTAGCTCCAGTCTGCTACCTGTAAAATCTTGTATAGGGGATATTTCTTCAAGTAGCTGCTTTATTCCCTCCTCCTGTAACCATTGAAAAGAATTTAATTGTACTTCGACTAGATTTGGCACATCAAGTACCTGAGGAAGCTTGGCGTAAGATTTCCGTTTAACGGGATACTTTTCCCTACTGGAAGGAATTGGCGATTTCAATACCATTCTATCTCCTTAAAATCTAAGTGTGGAATAAAAAAATACTACATGCTAATAAAGATTAGCATACACCTTTTTGTGTAGGGAACATTCAATGAATTACATGAGGCACAATGGCAAAAATAAACTTCAGCACAAAAAATAATTTTTGTCATTCCTCTTAATTTTATTTATTTCCAAATTATATTATATACCTTATTTTTAATTTGTCAAATTAAATTTTTCACATCGTATTAAGAAAAGAACTGCTAATGTAGTCGAAAGGTCATTTAGAGAAGTCAGGCGAAGAACCTACTACGTAAAGTGTGGACAGAATAGTCCTTGGATTAATAAGTCATTTAAATAATAACTGGGAGGAAAAGCCTTTTACCAATTTTACACAAAATATTACGTTACCATTACATTTGAGGGCTAACTTTACACTGCCACATAATAAATCTATAATTTACTCACGCTTTTATTTATTATAAACAAAATTCGTCTTAAAGAAGTTTTTGCAGGATATTTATGTCGTTAGAAAAAGATTTGGCTTTTTTCATACCCGAACATAATACGGCACTTACAATCGGTGTTTTTGACGGTGTACACCTAGGGCACCAATCCCTCCTTGCCGAGCTTGTTAAACAGGCAAAACATAAAGGTTTGACCAGCGGAGTAATTACTTTTAAACAACACCCCCGGATGGTTATAAATCCATCCAACGAAATCCTGTTTCTTACTAACCTATCCTTAAAAATTCAACTTATCAAAAATACAGGAATACAATTCGTAGTTCCATTAACCTTCACCCCGGAAATAGCAAAAATCAGTACCAGACAGTTTATAGAGCTCCTGCAGAAACACCTTAAAATGCAGGAATTAGTTGTTGGCCCCGATTTTGCCCTTGGACGTAATCGCGAAGGTGATATTAATACCCTGTGCACACTTAGACAGGATATGAATTTCGACCTGAAAGTAGTCCCTGTCATTAAAATAAATAACGATGTAATAAGCAGCACCGGTATCAGGAACGCTTTGTCTGTCGGTGATATGAAAAAAGTTCATAATCAATTAGGACGACATTTTAGCCTGGAAGGGCAGGTGATTACAGGTACCGGTACAGGTAAAATACTGGGTTTTCCTACCGCTAACCTCGATGTAGACCCGCAACAGGCGCTTCCTCTAGAAGGGGTTTATGCAACTCAAATCCTTTTCGATAACGAGTATCATCAATCTGTTACCTTTATAGGAAATCGCTCTACCTTTGGAGATAACAGGAGAACTATAGAAACACATGTTATCGATTATCATAGTGACTTATATCATAAAATTTTGAAAATTGATATAATTTACAGGTTACGTAACGTAATTAAATTTAATTGCGCTGACGACCTTTCAAAAAAAATCAAAGAAGATATCGTAAATGCAAGGGAAATATTAAATAGGTTAGACAGGGATTAAATAATGGAAACTAATAAATTTTCCAACCAGGATATTAACAGACTTTTAAAAAGAGGCGTTTGCGAGGTTATCGTCAAAGAAGAACTGGTAACAGCATTAAAATCCGGTAAAGTATTGAGGCTGAAAGAGGGTTTCGACCCGAGCTTTCCCGATATTCATCTCGGTCATATGGTGGGTCTTAAAAAATTACGTGAGTTCCAGGACATAGGCCACCAGGTCGTGTTGATTGTCGGAGACTGGACTGCCCAGATCGGTGATCCCAGCGGTGCTTCGGTCACCCGTCCCATGCTCTCGGCCGAACATGTAAAAACCAATGCTAAAACGTATATGGAGCAGTTCTTCAAGATTGTTGATAAGGAAAAGACCGAGGTTCGCTGGCAAAGCGAGTGGTTCGGTAATTTTAATCTCGCTGATGTTATCAAGCTAACCAGCAAATTTACTATAGCACAGATTTTGGCCCGCGATGATTTCAGCAAAAGATACAATGCTAACCAACCTATTACCATTACCGAGTTCTTATATCCTCTTCTACAGGCCTACGATTCGGTTGCAATTAAAGCCGATGTTGAATTCGGAGGCACTGATCAGAAGTTCAACCTGCTGGTCGGACGTGAGTTACAGACGATGTTGGGACAACGCCCGCAACAGGTGTTAATGGTTCCACTGCTTGTCGGCACGGATGGTGTTCATAAGATGAGTAAAAGCCTGGGTAATTATATCGGCGTAGCTGAATCCCCGGAAAATATATTCGGCAAGGTAATGTCTATCCCCGATGGTATTATTATGAACTACTTCGAGTTGATTACCTGTGTCTCCGATCAGGAGCTTGATGAATTTAGACAATTGCTCGATAAAAACGCCGTTAATCCTATGGAACTTAAAAAGAGGCTGGGTAGAGAAATAGTAACCAAGTTACATGATGCAAAGTCCGCCATCACAGCGGAAGAACACTTTGCAAAGGTCGTACAGAATAAGGAAATTCCTAATGAAATAGAAGAATGCTTCTTTAACCTCGACTCAAGCATGGATTTAAAAGAACTTCTTACATCAATTAATTTGGCAAAGAGCCGTAGCGATGCCGGCAGGTTGATTTCCCAGGGCGCCGTCAGCATAGATGGCAGTGTTGTAGTCTGCAATTCTATGAAGCTGGAAAGCGGTTGTGTCATCAAGGTAGGGAAAAGACGCTTTGCTAAAATAATCAATTCGGATATAATTAAATAACTTTTTAAAATTCAAATACTTAAAATTATATAAGTGTTATCAAAGGAGTAATATTGAAATGACTAACCTGCGTATCCCGGGACCAACCCCCTGCCCCGACTTTGTCCTTAAAGAAATGAGCCGGCAAATGATTAATCATAGGGGGCCTGAATTTGCCCAGATTTTGAATGATGTAACCGGCAATTTGAAGAAGATTTTCCGGACTAAAAACGATGTTATTACCCTTACGGCATCAGGCACCGGCGGTTTGGAAGCAGCTGTGGTAAATATGCTTTCACCCGGAGACAAGGTTTTAGTGATTTCCATCGGTGTTTTTGGCGACCGTTTTGCTTCTATAGCCAGGACATACGGTGCCGAGGTTATTCCCTTGAATTTTGAATGGGGCAAAGCTGCAGATGTAAAGGAAATCCGCAAAGTCCTTGATAATAATCCGGCAGTTAAAGCCGTCCTGGTTACTCATAATGAAACCTCTACCGGAGTTACCAACGACCTTGAGGCAATAAGTAAAGTCGTGAAAGAATTCGATAAGCTCCTGCTTATCGATGCCGTTAGCAGCATGAGCTCTATTAATCTGCCGGTCGACGACTGGAATTGCGATGTCGTCGTTAGCGGTTCACAAAAAGGCTGGATGGTACCACCCGGTTTAACAATGTTATCTGTCAGTGAAAAAGCCTGGCAGGCAAATACGCAGGCAAAAATGCCTCGCTTTTACTTCGATATCGCCAAAGCCAAGAGTAACCTTGAAAAAGGTCAAACACCCTGGACTCCTGCTATCTCCGTAGTCTTCGCGATGGATAAAGCATTAAAAATTATGATCGAGGAAGGATTAGAGAATATATTCGCCCGCCATATCCGTATTGCCAATATGACACGTCAAGGAGTAAAGGCACTCGGTTTATCCCTGTTTGCCGATGAGAAATATGCCTCCAATACGGTTACATCCGTTTCTGCCCCTGAGGCATTAGATGTCAAAAAACTCCTTAAGTTACTCAGAGAGGAACATGATATAGTCCTTGGCGGAGGGCAATTGCACTTATCAGGGAAGATTTTCCGTATCGGACATCTTGGTTTCGTTAGCGAAGAGGATATCAAGGAAGTACTAAATAAACTAAGGATAGTCTTACCACAAGCTGGATTTGAGGTAACAAAATAATATGAAAGTTTTAGTTGCTGACCCCATACCTCAGGAAGGAATTGACCTGTTAAGTAAATATGCCCAGGTCGATGTTAAAACAAAGCAAAAATCTGAGGATATTATTGCTATCATCGGTGATTACGACGCGATGATAGTGCGAAGCCAAACTATGGTTACATCGGATATTATCGCAGCCGGAAAGAAACTACAGATTATTGGCCGAGCCGGTGTCGGGGTAGACAACATAGATATCAACGCAGCCAGCCAGCACGGTATTATCGTGGTCAATGCACCTACAGGTAATACTGTATCGGCAGCAGAACATACCATTGCATTAATGCTTGCTTTAGCACGCAATATCCCACAGGCAAACGCCTCTCTGAAATCCCGTCTCTGGCAGAGGGCTGAGTTTATGGGAACTGAGGTAAAAGGAAAAACACTGGGTATCGTAGGATTGGGCAATGTGGGCTCGGAAGTAGCCAGGCGTGCTCATGGTCTGGAAATGAAACTTATAGGTTATGACCCAATTATCTCAGCAGAGCGAGCGGCCAATCTACAAGTCGAGCTTGTACCTCTGGCACAACTTATCAAGGAGTCGGATTTTATCACCCTGCACATACCCCTGACCGAAGCGACAAGGCATATTATCGGGGAAAAGGAACTGGCAATGGTTAAGCCGATAGTTCGCATCATCAATACTGCACGCGGAGGGCTTATCGATGATGAGGCTCTGGTAAAAGCTATAAAAGAAAAGAGAGTTGCTGGCGCTGCCATTGATGTCTTCGCAAATGAACCTTGCACCGAAAGTGTATTATTCGAGTGTGATAAGGTTATAGTAACGCCTCACCTGGGAGCTTCTACTATCGAAGCACAAAATCTGGCGTCTACAGAGGTGATTCAACAAATTATCGATGTTTTCAATGGACGGCCAGCCAGATATGCGGTAAATGCTCCTTTTATTAAAGCTGAAGCTATGTCCTTCCTTGCCCCATTCCTTGAAGTATGTTCCTCTGTGGGCAATGTCGCCAGCTATCTGGGTGAGGGGCAGCTTACAGGATTGCATATAAAATACCAGGGGGAAATCTCAAGTTACGATACCAATGCCCTTAAAGTGGCTATATTAGGTGGTGTCCTCAACCGTCTAACAGAAGAAAGAGTTAACGTAGTAAACGCAAATATAGTAGCGACACGCCGAGGTATAAAAGTAATAGAGCAAAAAGAAACATCTTGTGAGAACTATGCTAATCTTATCACACTGGAAGTTACCACTAACAATGAAACTATTACGATTGCAGGAACAGTATTGCGTGGCGAAACACACATCGTCAGGGTAAACAACTATTGGATAGACATTATCCCTACCGGCGGGTACTTCCTCTTCAGTGACCACCGCGACCGCCCGGGACTAATCGGCGCTGTTGGAAAGATTGCCGGCGATGGAGATATAAATATCAGTTATATGCATTTAAGCCGGCTGAAACCTAGGGGACAGGCATTGATGATACTGGCACTTGATGCACCGTTCTCAAAGGAACAGATAGATAAATTGCTGGCATTACCGGATGTTTATTCTGCAAAAGTAGTGAAAATATAGTATAAATTAATATGAAAATTGGTGTTTTAGCCCTGCAAGGGGCTTTTATTGAGCATATCCACACGCTGGATAAGCTGGGTGTCATGACAACTCAGGTACGTAAGCCCACCGAACTGGAAGATTTGGATGGGCTTATTATACCCGGGGGAGAAAGCACTACCATGCTTAACCTGGCAAACAACTTTGAGTTGTTTGAACCCCTTCGCACGGTAGCGCTTCACAGGCTCCCTATAATGGGTATCTGTGCAGGGATGATTCTGTTAGCTAAGACGGTCTCCAACTCAGATATTAAGACATTAGGGCTAATGGATATAAAGATAAGACGCAACGCATTCGGCAGGCAAAAGGATAGCTTTGAAACGGACCTCAATATAACAGCACTGGGAGATAAACCGTTTCCTGGGGTGTTTATACGTGCTCCTTTAATTGAAGATGCAGGTTCGAATGTAGAAATACTGAACAGATTGCCTGAGGGGACTATTGTCGCCGTCAGGCAGGGAAATATGCTGGGAATATCTTTTCATCCCGAACTGACTGACGATACCAGGATGCACGAGTATTTTCTCAAGATCATTTCTTCCAACAAATAAAACGCATTAAAAGACCTCTAATATAATCTACACCAGGTGGTTAACTACTAACCCTGATGGTAGCTTTGGGTAAAAATAGGTCGATTTACGCGGCATCCTGTCACCTATATCGGCAATGTCCTTTATAGTCTGGCTTTTTACCGGACTTATTATAAGAGCCAGTTGACATTCCCCGTTAACGACACTATTAACAACTTCCCGCCTGTTATGGGTATAAGAAATCCTGTTTTCATCATCGCTCTTCATTTCCAGAATCTCTTCCAGTATTACGTGGTCTACGATACTGACATCCATTCTCTTGTAAACATCGGAGTGAGATGCCGGCATCATCCTGCTGGCGACAGCAAAGTCTTTGAGTGTTAGAATTGACAGTTTTCCCTCATTCAATCCGAAAAGAACTATTCTTATATTAGACGCATCAGCCATTAGCCCATCAATCTGTTGCCATACATCGGGTAAACCCAACGATAATTCCTGTATATCAAAGTATAACTTCAGCTTTTGCTCCAGCGTTAATAATTTAGAAGATTCCAGACCATGAAGCAAGCGGTGCGTGGGGAAAATAATTAGATTGGGGTCATCCATATCCAATAAAGTCATCATAACAAAATTATAGCCAGCATCTGTCGAGGTTTTTTTATCACAAGCAGCACGCTCACGTTTATAAGTTAAGGCGCTTTCGTAACGGTGGTGCCCATCGGCAATATATAGGGGTTTATCCGTAAACGAGTCACGGATATCCTTAACCGCTTCCGGCTCGGTAATTGCCCAGACATCATGCCTTTCGCCATCTATTTCATCGGTGGACATCAGTAATTTACCACAATCCTGGTTTTTTAGTAAGGATGCAATAAGGCGGTCTTTATCCTCATACATAGACATAACAGAACTGGTATTAGCATTCAATGCCCGGAGGAGATTAATTCTATCTTTCTTCGGGCCTTGAAAAGTATTCTCGTGAGGGCGGATAATATTTTTCTCCCACTCCTCAAGCCTCCCCCTGACAATCAACGAGCGTCTTTTATATTCGGTCCCTTCGTAATGAAAAAACTGGTCGTGTATATAAATTGCAGGAATCTCATCGGTAACCAGTATCTCTTGACCCAACCACTGCTTAAATGTCGAAGCTGAACGGGTATATCTGTTATTGGTTTCCGTATCCCGAGGAGTTTGATGGTTATACTCAATGCGAATGAAGTTATATGAACTTCGCCAGTGCAGTTCCTCATCCATCTGTGGCGAAATAATATCATAAGGTGGACAAATAACACTTGATACATCACCGACTGCTGCTTTATTATAATGGACTCCACGAAAAGGATGGATTTCAGCCATATTTATTTAATCTCCATATTAATTCTAATTTATTTTTAAAAAACCAAGTAATTCACTTTCATTAATTTGTTTTATACCTATTTCTTTGGCACGATCCAGTTTAGAGCCCGGTTCTGCGCCGATTACCAGAAAGTTCGTTTTTCGGGTAACATCGCTCTTTGCATTGCCCCCAAGTGCTTTTATCTTCTCTTCTGCCTCCTGGCGGGATAAGGTTTCCAGTTTTCCGGTAATCACAAACTCCAGCCCTGCCAGTGGCAATTCTTTTTCTGTTTTATTTATACCTGACGATAATGACACGCCTGCTTTATCTAATTTTTCGATTATGTTTTTATTCTTTTCATTACCAAAATAAGCAAGGACACTGTCCGAAATCTTTGGGCCAATCGTTGGGGTAGATTCCAAGTCATCCTTACTAGCCTTGGCTAAACTGAGAACACTGCCAAATCTGTCAGCCA
>JAQTVR010000137.1 GCA_028706995.1 Dehalococcoidales bacterium | reverse complement strand
CAAGCGATAGTTAACAAATTGATTACAATTTATATAGGAGTATGAAATGCCCGTAATAATTGTTGAGATGTGGCAGGGACGTACTATGGAACAAAAAAAACAACTGGCGCAAGGTATAACCAACGAGTTCGTAAAAATCGGTGTCCTGTGTGACCAGGTGCAAATCATTTTCAAGGATAATCCCAGGCAGAACTGGGCAACTGGTGGAAAGTTAGCCGCAGAAGATGCTTAATAAAATAAATTATAAATTGGATTTGTAAGGTCTACAAACTTGTGGACAACTGAATTTTGGAGCATCCATTCTTTATGTAATATTCCTTTTTTAAACGTATATATAACTCACTAAAGAGTGCTTTATTGATACTATCTACAGTCATAACCGTGGCATCTTCTCTGTTGTCTGTGTAATAACCCCGTCTAAATCCCCTTACAGTGAACCCATATTTTAAATACAGGTTTTGAGCGATATTATTAGAAGCACGAACCTCCAGAGTAATCAGGCTGCAATTAAATTCTAGAGCCAATTCTATCAATGAAATTAATAGTAATTCTCCAATCCCTTGCCGACGGTACTCCGGTTGTACCGCAATGTTAACTATATGTGCCTCCCCTACCAGAATCCATAAACCGCCAACCCCGATTATGTTGGTATTGCCCGATCCTTTTTTGTCACAGGCTACAATATAATGAGCCAGGCAATTATTTAGTTCATTTTCGAAATTAGTCGGCATTTTCATAGTTGGAAATGCCTCCCGATCGATTTCGGAGACAAGGGCAGTATCTTCCATCTTCATCAGGCGAATATAATAAGGCAACCAGTTATCTCCTGCTACAACATCCTAATTCTATCATATTTATCCTTTTCAAAATATGCATGTTATGCGTTTATATTCAACAATAATAATGCGAGTTTAAAACTAAAAATGTGTTTGGGTGGGTGGGGGGGGGGGGTAACTTATATAAGGCTCGATTTGATAACTATTACCCTACCGTTAAATCTGTATAGCGTTCCCATTCACTGTAAAGACACCCGCAATATTGTTGACGATAAAGCTTCATCGGCTTGGTAATATGGCGGCTATCTGAATAACGCTTTCTTAAGTCAGCATATAAGAATTCAATATTACTATCCTGTGCTAATTTGCTACTAATATTTATTAATACATCATGTTTCTGGTGAGGGCTGATAAGCAGTGTGGACGTAAAAGCTTTTATGCCCTGACCTAGAGCCACTTCAACCGCCTTCCTCAATCGAATATCAAAACAGTACTGGCATCTTTCCGCTTCATGCCCTGCCACTCTTCTAAAATATTCTATAAAATCATATCCCTCGACTACTATTAAGTTAAATCCTATATTATTAGAAAGGGTTTTCATAGCTTCAAGTCGGTTTTGATGCTCAATATAAGGATGAATGTTAGGGTTGTACCATAATGCGTTAATGTTATATCCCTGTTCCTGCCAATATTTAACCGTATAGGCAGTGCAATGTGCACAACAACAATGGATCAATAAGGATATATCACTCATTTATTTACAATAAGGGTTGCTGCGGGGATCTTTCCCTGTTACATGGTATGCCTAAATGCTGGTATGCCTGCGGTGTTGCCAATCTACCACGCGGCGTTCTTTCTAAAAAACCCAGTTGCATTAGATAGGGTTCATAAACATCCATTATAGTATCCGCTTCTTCACTTATTGAAGCAGCAATGGTTTCCACCCCAACCGGTCCTCCATTAAATTTTTTTATGATGGTATACAAAACCTTATTATCAATTTCATCCAGTCCCATCTGATCAACTTCGAGTTTTGTCAGTGCAAGCATTGACATCTCTTTAGTAGCTATACCTTCCCCTTTTACCTGCGCATAATCCCTGACTCTTTTTAACAAACGATTGGCTACTCTCGGTGTTCCCCTTGATCTCCTGGCTATCTCTCGCAGACCCTTGATTTCAGCTTTTACCCCCAGTATCTTTGCCGAACGTATTAGTATCTCTTCAATTTCTTTTGGTTCATAAAAGTCCAGACGATATATAGCTCCAAAACGGTCCCGCAGAGGTGAACTTAACTGAGCAAAACGAGTGGTAGCTCCAATAAGGGTAAATGCCGGCAAATTAAGCCTTAAACTTTTGGCTCCCGGACCTTTGCCGATCATTATATCCAGCGCTCTATCTTCCATCGCCGGATATAGAACCTCCTCTACCACGCGACTAAGTCTATGAATTTCATCGATAAATAAAATATCTTGACTTCGGATATTGGTTAAAATAGCTGCTAAATCTCCCGTGCGTTCAATTGCCGGTCCCGAGGTGATCCTGATACTTACACCCATTTCAACGGCTATAATATTAGCCAGCGTAGTTTTTCCTAAACCAGGAGGTCCATAGAGCAGTATATGATCTAGAGCCTCGCCCCTACCTTTGGCAGCCTCAATAGCTATACCTAGATTTCCCCTTATCCTGGATTGACCTATAAAATCATTAAAATACCTGGGACGCAGGCTATTATCCAGCGGGGCATCTTCCTCTTTATTTTTTCCGGACGTGATATGCTCTATTTTCATTACCCCCTATCAATTTGTGGTTATTATACCATAATAATTATAATATATTGCTGTAAAAAGATAACCGCCTCTATATAGAGGCGGTTATCTTTTTAATATTGCTAATCAGAGTCTAGATTTCAGGTTTTTCATCATTATTATCAACGAGTAAAAACTCAGGTAATCCATCGCTGTTTTCTTCGTTCAACAAATCCTTCAATTCTTCACTCTTATCATCTTCATTCAGTAGTATAGGCAGTCCTTCTCCTCTTGGTCCGAATATTAAACCGGGTACTTCCTTATTGGCTAACTTATGTTCTATCTGTTCTGAAGCTTCTTTAGAAGCCTTACAACGGGCGGGAATAAGCTTGCCGATAATGACATTCTCCTTAAGCCCTGAGAGTCTATCTATCTTTCCAAAAACTGCTGCTTCGGTAAGAACCCTTGTGGTCTCTTGGAACGATGCCGCGGCCAACCAGCTATCGGTGCTTAAAGATGCCCTGGTTATACCCATTAAAACAGTATGAGCAGTCGCAGGTTCTCCGCCCTCAGCCAGTACTTTAGCATTAATCTCTTCATAGCGGAACCTATCTACGAGTTCACGGGGTACTATGTCATAATCCCCCGGGGAATCTATTCTAACCTTTGATAACATCTGTCGGACAATAACCTCGATATGTTTATCGTTGATATGTACTCCCTGCGAACAATATACTTTTTGCACCTCATCTACCAGATATTTTTGAACTGCTTCCTTTCCCAATACCATCAAGATATCATGAGGATTAATAGAACCATCAGTAAGCTGCTGACCGGCTTTTACCATATCTCCGTCTTGAACCCGGATGTGAATTGCTGCGGGAACTACATATTCTCTTTCTTCCTTGTCTTCAAACCTTACAGACAGCCTTCCATTTTCAATGATGACTTCACCGGCAACACGGGCAGTAACATTGTTTTCAGTAATATCCACTAATGATTTACTGTTATCAGAAGTCGGAGTAGCTAACATAGCTCCTGCATCTACCCATTGTCCATGGCTAACTATGATTTGCGCGTTTTCCGGTAACTTAAATTCATCGTTAAATACGTCA
>JAQTVR010000136.1 GCA_028706995.1 Dehalococcoidales bacterium | reverse complement strand
GCGACGAATAACGAATCGAAGGTTCCGACTACTATACCGATAATCAGTGCCAAGGCAAAACTCTGGATATTAGTGCCGATAAAAAGGATCAGTGCCAGAACCGTAATTATGGTAGTCAGGCTGGAATTCATAGAACGAGCGAAGGTCTGAGTTATGCTGGTGTTCACGATCGTCTCGAAGCTGGCAGAGGGGTTTGTACGAAGGTTTTCACGTATACGGTCAAACACGACTACGGTATTATTTACACTGTAACCCAGGACTGCCAGGATGCCTGTGATAAACATCAGGTTTATTTCGAGGTTCATCGCAAAGCCTACCATGGTAAAGATGCCAAGTGTTATTAATGTATCATGGAGTAAAGCGACGATGGCGCACGTGCCATAGCGGAAGGGTTTGGGCATAATACGAAAGGCCCAGGTAATATACATCAAAATACCCACAGCGGCTGCAATAACGGCAATAACCGATATTCTTGCTGTTCCCAGGGCTGTTTCGGGAGAGATATCGGTAAATGCGGTTTCAGTAAAGGCGCCGAATGCGGAAGTGAGGTCTTCTTTCAATTGTGTTTTTCCATCGGCGGATAGTTTTTCAGTGCGGATAATATAATCCCCGCTGCTTGTAACCTGTACGACAGCGTTCTCAAAGCCGAGATTAACCAGTTCTGTTTCAAGTTCCTCGATAGTTACTTCCTGTTCGAAGCTAAGGGTTAAACGGGAACCCCCCGAAAAATCCATACCTATATTCAATCCCGATACCCCTAAAACAACCAGGCAGATAATAAGTACCACTATTGATATCAGGAAAAATGAGAACCGTTTATTTATTATATTAAACATCGTTTTTACAGCTTCCTTTCAAGATAAGGAGTAAATAGCTTTATCTTATGTGATAAGCGGGTTCCGGTGAACAGCCTGAGCAAAGTTCGGGTAACTGTAATGGCTGTAAACATGCTCAAGATAATACCGATACCAAGGGTCAAGGCGAAACCTTTAACCTGAGCACCTTCGACAGAGCTGCTGCCTACCCAGAAAAGAACGATGCAGACCAGCAATGTCGTTATGTTAGAATCCCTGATAGCTGACCAAGCGCGGGTGAAACCAGATTCGATGGCTGCCCCGAGAGTCCGCCCCATTTGCAGTTCCTCTTTCATGCGTTCGAATATTAAAATATTGGCATCCACCGCCATGCCTATAGATACGACAAAACCGCCGATGCCGGCTAATGTAAGGGTTACCGGTATCAATTTAAATATAGCCAGTAATGTAAAACTATAGTATATTAAAGCCACCGCGGCGACTACTCCGGGCACACGATAATACAGGTACATAAACAGCATAATCAGTAATAGACCGACTATGCCCGCAGTTAAGCTTAGTTCGACAAAATCAGATCCAAGGGTAGGGGTGACCGTTTCTTCATATATTATTGTTAAAGATACGGGTAATCGTCCGGCATTGAGCTGGGAGGATAAAGCAGTGGCTTCGGTAAAGCTCAAGCCTGTTATCTGTCCGCTGTCCGTAATCACGTCATCTATTCTGGGTGCGATAATATTCCCATCTTCACCCAATAAAGGTTCCCCGTTTTCATATATAGCCAGTCGTTCTCCTAGTAAGCGGGTAGTAATCTGCGTTGAAAGTTGGCTGCCTGTTTCATCCCATTCGAAGATAAGCAGGATATTGCCATAGTTGTCTCTAACTACATAGGTGTTATCTTTGAAATAGCTGCTGGTAAGCGCCAGTGTTTCTCCATCGATGGTGCCGGTAGCCGAAATCCATTTAGTCTCCCCGTCTACTGTTGCCTCCTCATAGAATTCCAACAGGGCAGTATTGCCAAGGCTCTTCTTTTGTTCATCGGTAAGGCTGACGCCGGGTATTTCGACAATTACCTGATCCTCGTTCTGTATCTCGATGGTTACTTCGGTTACACCCAATGGATTAATACGATTAGCGATAACATTTTTGACACCTGCCATTATTTCATTTTCCGTACCGGGTTCTATGGATGACAAGTCGGCTTCATATACTAGATAAGTTCCGCCCTTAAGATCAAGGCCTAGCGAGACGCCAAGATTGCCGAGAGTTCCTTTATCCAGGGGTAATAATATTAAAGATGCCAGCAGGAATATTATCAGTATAGAAGATAGTGCAAATAGCGATGTCTTTTTTGTCATTTATTCAACCTTTAAAAGTATTAATTCGATAAAAAATTAAACAAATTCCCTTGATTATACACTTTTTCCCCAAAAAATAAAGTGCAGGAAGCTACATGTTAAGCAATCTGTTAATATAAGCCAACGCATCTTCCCTGGAAACTATCTCGGCTGAAGCCTGCGCTTCTCTTATCGCCTCCAGCAACTCACCGATTCTCTTCCCCGGTTTCAGTTTAAATTCTCTGATCAGGTCATCGCCGCTAATAATCCCGGGCGGCGCTATCATTTTTTCCTGCTCGAAGTGCTTATTGAGAATATAGTTTATCATTGTGGTATGTTGTTGCCAGTTTGTCAAATCCAGATTTGGTCCCCGTGTAGCCAGGTGATCGGCCAGGCTGAAAAAAAGAGTATCGATAGCTACGTCTGTGACATCCCGGAAGTAGCGGTAAATAGCCTTATCGGTAGGCGCTCCGGTTTGCGTCATCTGAGTCGGGCGCAGGTGATGAAGAACGATGCTTTCTACAATCCCGGTCTCTTTGCTGCTGAAACGCAGCCTTTTTAGGATATCGGCGGCTATCGGCGCCCCTTCCCTGGGGTGCCCAAAGAAACGGGTTTTTCCCTCTCCGTCGATAAACCTTGTTTTTGGCTTGGCGATGTCGTGTAACAGGGCTGCCAGTTTAATGAGGAGCAGCCTTGTGCCGCCTCCGCTTATCTCTTCATTAAAATATTCTGCCAATTCTACTGACCAGGGGATATGGGCAGCAGCTTTTGTATCATATTCCCATTTTCCCTGTTTAAGGACAAAGCCGATGGCGTCTACGGTCTTAACCGAATGGATGAAAACATCCCAATGATGTTCATACTGTTGCTGTAATCCCTTTGACGGGGCAAGCTCAGGTAAAATTGCGGTTATTAATCCCATATCTTCCAAATAGAGTAATAACCTGCCGGTTCGAGGGACTGCGAATATCCTGAGCAATTCTTCCCGGATCCTCTCTCCCGGTACATCTTCTATCAGGCTGCAGTGTTTCTTTATCAATTCTTCGGTATGGCTATCTATAACGAAATCCAGTTCCGAAGCTAAACGGGCTCCTCTTAACAGCCTGAGAGCATCCATCTTGAAGGCTTTATCGCTGACAATACGGATGATCTTTCCCTGTATATCTGATAGCCCTTTGAATGGGTCAATGATATCGGCTTCTTTTATAATATCTGCGATGTCTTTAAGCGGTACAGCTAAAGCGTTTATGGTGAAGTCTCGTTGCCCCAAATCCAATTCGATAGTGGCTTTGACGGTCGAGATATCAACCTGTTGCCGATTAGCGTCATTGGTGTTTTTTAATATTATCCTGCAGACCCTGTTCTCCTTGTCCATCGGGATAAACTTGCCGTCCAGCGCCTGTGCCAGCCCGGGGGCAAATTCCAGGGCATCCGTAGTAACAGCGATGTCTATATCGGCGGTATTTCTTTTGAGGATAGCATCGCGAATGAATCCC
>JAQTVR010000016.1:4338-15152 GCA_028706995.1 Dehalococcoidales bacterium | reverse complement strand
TGCCAGTTCAGCCCGGCGTCCCCTTATAGGTCTCATCGCATCATTTATGGCTTTTGCCAGCATCATCTTGCATTCGACACATCCGATCTCCGCTTTCCTGCATTTTTCATCTATGCCGTTCCTGCCCTCGGCATCGAATTGCCCAAGCAGTTTATAAATATTACATATCTCAGGATGCCCCGGGTCGGAGCGGCGGAGGCGGGCGGGGTCGGTAAAGGCGGATTTTATCTTATCTGTCGTCTCTTTTTCAGAAAGGGCGATTTCAATATGATTTCCTGCCTGCTTGCTCATCTTGCCCTTGCCGTCTAACCCTACAACCATGGGATAGTCGGTCAATTTGGCTTTGGGTTCGATGAGCGTCTCTCCGAATAGACAATTGAAACGCCGCACGATTTCTCGGGTAAGCTCCAGGTGGGGCAACTGGTCTTCGCCGACAGGGACGGTATCCGCTTTATATAATAAAATATCGGATGCCATCAGCACCGGATATCCCACCAGTCCGTAGTTTACGTTTTCTTTCTGGAGTTTCACCTTTTCTTTGAAAGTGGGAACTCTCAATAACCAGCTTAAGGGAGTTATCATTCCGAGAAGGGTATTTAGCTCCATCACCTCGGGAACGTGGGATTGAACAAAGAGTATGCTTTTCTTGGGGTCCAGACCTACCGCCAGCCAATCCAGCAGCATCTCGCGAATATTTGTCTGTAGGTCGGTTGTATCCTCCATAGATGTCAAAGCGTGTATATCCACGATACAATAGACGCATTCATAATCATCCTGTAAATTAACCCAGTTTTGCAGAGCTCCAAGATAGTTTCCTATATGCAAACGGCCTGTGGGGCGCGCCCCTGAAAATATACGGTGTTTCATATTGCTCCTTTTGATAATTAAAAAAGTTTAGCATAAACATAAAGTTAATCACAAATTGGAAGAAGAGGAGTGTTTATTTGGTTTTACTTAACATTCGAGATGTCGGTGTTCTTCGTAATACTGGTAGCAGAGGTTATAGCTTTGACTACCGGAATAAGTTTGCTTGCCGGATTATATCCTGCCAATCGTGCGGCTAAGTTGGATGCAGTTGATGCTTTATGGTATGAATAGGGATAACTTTTCCAGTTGGGAAACCACTTCATCGATAGTGTCTTCATCGGTAGAAGCGCCGGAGGTTATCCCGATGCGCTTCTTGCCTTTTAGCCAATGATCATGTATTTCATCGGCGGTTTCTACAAGGTAGGTTTGCGTTATTGTGGAGCATAATTCAACGAGGTGATGGCTGTTAGCGCTGGTATGCCCGCCAACCACCAGCACCAGGTCGGATTCCTTTGCCAGGTCGAAGGCGGTAGCCTGTCTCTGGCGTATATCGTGGCAAATGGTATCGATTACACGTAACTCCGCATCTTTGAAGAGAGGGGAGACCATCAGATTTTTAATGAATTCGGCAAAGCAGGCGGGGATTTGCGTTGTTTGCGAAAGTATTCCCAGCCTTCGGGGTAGTGAATCTATTTTTACAAGGGATAATACATCTAAGGTCGCTATACCGTTGCCCCGTATCCTTCCCAGTATGCCTTTGACTTCAGGGTGGTCTGCATCACCGAAAACGATGGTGAAGAACCCGTCTTTAGCAAATCTCTCGGCTGTCACCTGGGCACGTTTGACGAAGGGGCAGGTGGTATCGATAAGCTCTATCCCGTTATTTTTTATTTCCTCTGCCACGTCCAGGCTTACGCCGTGAGAACTGGTCACTACGACCTTCCCTTTTATATCGGCGATGTCTTTAACTACTATAACACCTTTTTCTGCAAGGCGGCGTAACACCTGCTGGTTGTGGACTATTGCTCCTAGTGTCTCCACCCCATCCCGTTCGGCAGTCACTCGCTCCAGTATATCTATGGCACGCCTGACACCCAGACAAAACCCGATTCCTTTAGCCCTTTTAATTTTTACCGACATTTCTTTCCTGTCATAGATTATTTTTCAACCTCGAGGCTGAAATCCAGGGCTTTGACTGAGTGTGTTAAAGCCCCGATGGATATATAATCCACTCCGATCATTGCAACGTCTTTTATATTATCAAGCGTTATGCCTCCGGAGGCTTCGAGTTTTACCTTTCCGGATGCCAGTTCAACAACTTTTTTCATATCCTCCAAGTTCATATTATCAAGGAGTATGATATCTACACCGGTTTGGGCCGCTTCCACGGCTTCTTCAACTGTATCTACCTCGATCTCGATTATTGTATCGGGGGTAGTATTTTGTCTGGCTCTGTTTGTGATATCCTTCAGTGACAGTCCCCCCTTGCGTATTGATGCTACGTGGTTATCCTTAATAAGGATACCATCTCCAAGGTGCAACCTGTGGTTTTTACCCCCACCGACGGTCACTGCGTATTTTTCCAGCAGGCGAAGTCCGGGCATGGTCTTGCGTGTATCCCTGATAACGGCTTTAGTCCCTTTAATCATATCAACGTATTTCGATGTTAGTGTGGCGATGCCGCTCAGGTGACTCAAAAAATTGAGTACGGTTCTCTCGGCGCTGAGTATGCCGGTTAAATTACCGGAAACAGAAACAACCCTGTCATTCGGTTTTACTTTTACGCCATCCTTTATTAATATATTAACTTCTAGCGATGGATCGACCATGTGAAAAATAGGGCGGGCGATATCAACGCATGCAAGAATGCCGTCTGTTTTGACGATAATAACTGCCGCGCCTTCCTGTCCCGGGTATATCAGTGATTTGCTGGTTACATCGTTCTCGAAATCATCCTCTTCCAGCGCCAGTCTTATAATATTTTCGATCTGTTCTTCAGGGGTTTTATACACGGACTTACTCCCGGTTATTCAAATGTGGTTATAATATGTCTTAACCATGCGGTAGAACGCGCTGGGAAATCGGAACGGAAGTGAGCGCCACGGCTTTCCTCTCTTAAAAAGGCGGCTTCAGCCATTAAGCGTCCGGTTAAGACCATATTTGCCAGTTCGTACGACCGCCTGTCCTTTAGCTCCGGTAGTGAGTGTTGCCATGTCCCCAGTATGTCTACGGCTTCGGCAAGCCCCTGCATATTGCGAACGATACCCACATTATCCCAGAGCAAGGATTGTAATGCTTCCAGGCTAAGCATTGGAACATTGCAAGATGGAGGTCTCGCCCTGAGTTTATGGTGAATACTTCCATTAGGCAAATTATCCCTGTGTTGCTTGCTATCCGATTCGCAGATACCTTGAGCTATTTTCTTAAATATCCTTTTTCCGAAGATAAGAACCTCGAGCATGGAATTGGAAGCCAGTCGGTTGGCTCCGTGCGCTCCTGTTCCGGCGACCTCACCGGCGGCAAAAAGTCCGGATACCGATGTTTCTCCCCAGCTGTTTACGCGTATCCCGCCTATCATATAATGGGCGGCCGGGGCTACCGGTATGAATTGCCTGGTTATATCCAGCCCCTGGTCAAGGCAGAATTGATATATATGCGGGAAACGGGTGGCAGTAAGCTGAGGTGCAAGGTGAGTGACATCGAGGAAAACATTATCCTGGTGAGTTTTCTTCATCTCACTGACGATACTGCGGGCAACCACATCCCTCGGAGCCAGTTCGGCATCCTGTGTATATGCCGGCATAAAGCGTGTACCATCGACATTTTTTAAAATACCGCCTTCCCCTCTTACTGCTTCTGAAATCAGGAAAGGGACCACTCCCGGAATATGCAGTGCAGTAGGGTGGAACTGGAAAAATTCCATATCCATCACCTCGGCCCCGGCTTTTAAAGCCAGTGCAATTCCGTCACCGGTAGCTACAAGCGGATTAGTAGTGAATTTGAATAACTGTCCGGCTCCACCTGTTGCCAGAATCAGGTAGCGGCATTCGAACTCCCGTTTACATCTATTTTCACAGTCGAAAACCTCAATACCTTTAACTATTTTTTGTTCTATGATTATTTCGGTTGCCAGGTGGTGTTCAAGCACAGGTATATTAGCAGCACGTATACTTCTACTCAGGGTTATCTCTATATGCTCGCCGGTGGCATCACCTCCGGCATGGAGAATGCGCGGTATGCTGTGAGCGGCTTCCAAGGTGAGGGCGATTTCCCCATCCAGTGTATCGAAAGGCACTCCCAGATGAACAAGGTCGGCAATTCGGTCAGAAGCTTCATTTGCCAGGATATGTACGACTTCCTCATTGCATAAACCATCGCCGGCAGCTATAGTATCTTTAAAATGCAGTTCCGGTGAATCGTTGATGCCGATAGCGGCTGCAATGCCGCCCTGGGCGTGGCGGGTATTGCAGTCCTCAATACTGCCCTTGGTTATCAAGAGGACACTGCCCTGTTTTTGTGCCAGCAAGGCGCAATACAGCCCTGCAATACCGCTGCCTACTATGATGTAATCATAATTACTAATAACAGCCACCTCCATAAATCGTATTAATAAAGCCAAATGCTGGAGAGCGGCTTAAAAACTCTAGGCTGTTTCACCAGGTTGCTTGCCGGCGATGCTATTCTTTGCCATTCTTAGCAGTGTACCGGATTCGACCTTGATAATAAAGCTGTCTTCCCTGATGCTTTCAATCCGTCCATATATGCCGCCTATGGTAACAACCCTATCCCCGACTTTCAGATCGGATAAAAGGTTCATATGCTCTTTTTGCCTCTTGCTTTGTGGGCGGATAATGAGGAAATAGAAGATACCGAAGAGTAATACCATGAAGACGATCAAATAGATCGAACTGGTACCATCGTCTCCGCTTGATGGGGTACAACTGCTCAAAAATGCTATACTGATAATCGATGTCAGACCTAAGATTGAAGCCATTAATTTTTTTACCATTTTTAACTCCTTACTCTAACTTCCGTTTCCCGTATATAATACTCCCTGGAGCGCCCATGGGCTTGTCTTTTCGATTCTAACTTTTACTACCTGACCGAGTATTTCGTTTTTATTATTGAAGAATACCAGTTTACCACTTCGGCTTCTTCCATGCCACTTTCCCTTCTTTTTACCTTCCACTAAAACCTGCATGGTCTGATAGAGCAGCATGGCATTTATATCCGTGGCTATTTTTTTTTGCAATTTTTCGATGATATTGACACGCTCTTTTTTCACTTCAGGAGGGATATCATCTTCGTATTCCCTTGAGGCTATGGTTCCGGCTCTCGGTGAGTATGCGGCTATATGGACATTATCGAACCTGAGTTCGGCAAGCAAATCCACCGTTGCCTGGAACTGTTTGTCGGTTTCCCCTGGGAAACCGACAATAACATCGGTGCTTATGGCAATCTCGGGGACTTTGTTACGTATGCGGTTAACAAGCTTGCGGTAGTGCTCGGCGGTATAACCGCGCCTCATGGCTTTTAGAATATCATCGTCGCCTGCCTGCATCGGCAGGTTTATCTCTTCGCATACCTTGTCCAGGCTGGCGATGGCGTTTATTAACCTGTCGCTCATATCTTTCGGATGGTTGGTTAAAAAGCGTATTCTTGCAAGTTCTTCAATCTTATTCAACTCGACCAGAAGCTGTGCAAGGTCGGGTTTTTCGGGCAGGTCGTGCCCGTATGAGTCTACGTTTTGTCCAACAAGAATGATTTCCCTGGTCCCTCTATCTGCCAGTGTTTTGGCTTCGCGGACTATTTCATCGAGCGTGCGGCTTTTTTCCCTGCCGCGGCGGTAGGGGACGATGCAGTAGGAGCAGAAGTTGTTGCACCCCTGGATGATGGGGATAAATGTGCTGGGGGCGGGTTTTTCAGGCAATACGCTCGCTTCTTTAACCTTTTCTATAAATTGAGGCCAATCTCCAGCCTTGAAGAAATAGTCTACATCGGGGAATCTTTTCTTGAGCTTATCGATGTCCGGGTCGACGAAGCAGCCGGTCAGAGCAATCTTTAGAGTAGGGCGTGACTTTTTTAATGATTTAAGAGCACCGATTTTACTGACAACCTTATTTTCAGCACTCTGGCGAATAACGCAGCTATTGAGAATAATAAGGTCGGCTTCTTCGGCAAACGCAGTTGGTTGATGGCCAATCTGTTCGAACAGACTGCCCAGCCTCTCGGATTCTGCCTTGTTCATCTGGCAGCCTATTGTCCAAATATGATATAGGGGCATAATAGTTATTTCTTACTCTTTTTCAGGGGGTTAAGAGAATGTGAATTTCCTAACATGGCGGAGGGGGAGGGATTTGAACCCTCGACCCCAGTTTCCCAGGGTAAGCGCTTAGCAGGCGCCCGCACTAGACCACTATGCGACCCCTCCTCGCTATGTAGCATCTTTTAGCATAAATAATATAGCATAATCAGCAGTATAGCTCAAAAATAAAGCCGTCCTCTGTATGGCGAATAGTGGAAAGGTCAAAGGAATCGGTGCAGCCCATTCGTGATTAAAATCCACTTTTCTTACAAGTGGAGCATACCATTAACAATTGAGTTCGTCATACCGTTATGATAGTTGACTCGGCAAAAGTCGGATTGAACCGTATAAATCCCTGAAGGTAATTTATGTTGTCATAATAAATATGTCAGAATAATTATATTGACTATGCCTACTCACCGGGGATGACATGCTGGACCGCTGTGGAGGTGGTATGTGGCTAAAGAAATAAGGAGAATAAAATGTCAGAAAGAGAAAAAGCAACTGGAATAAGCGTAGGTTTGCTGGTAGGAATAGCTTTAGGTTTGGTTATCGGCCTTCTTTATGCCCCTCGCCCGGGAAGTGAAACGAGGGCGACGTTAACGGATAAGGCGAAAAAGACTAATCACAAATTCAAGTGGCTGTTTATGACTCCGGAACGGAAATATATCTATTTGCGGAACCGTACCAAAGAAGGAATGAGATAACTGACGTGACTATGGGTTCGATAATTATTCGTAGGGGTAAAATCTCTATACGATGGTCGCCTTGAAACCCCAAGCCAAAACCATTTGAGTGTTTATTGAGATAGATCTATACACAAGTAACAAACTTTAACCTGTGCTATCGTGCCAAACATACAAAAACTACAACACAAAAAACACATATAGGCTCGAAGCGTGTTATTCTAGCTGTCGTAATTTGTAAAATATTGTGAGCCCACTATCATCTGTAGCGCTTCAAGAAATGGTATTATTGCAGGTATATCACTATACAGAGGAGGAGAATATGAATAAGCAGGGTGCAACAGGTGCCACAGGAGGAATCATTTGGTTCATTGGGTGGTTATTTACGATCTCTTTTGCTCACCTGGTATGGTGGAAGATATTACTGGGCATAGTAGTCTGGCCGTTATTCTTAGGACAGGCGCTGGGGTGAAGCAGCCAATCAACCATGGATGACCTGGCCTGGCGATTCGAGGTATTCTCAAGATTTTAGCATGTATACGTAATTTTGTTTTGCTGCCTGAAGCAAGATAGAGGAATTAGCCCAACTCTTCTCCAAATACCCTTCCGTAATCGTGGCTTGTATGCAATCCATCAGTAGTCTCTACAAGAGTCTCTACCAGGTTAAATGGCCCAAGTTCAGAAGGTTTCATCTGAAAGACATGCTCCATAGTCTTTAAGAGAATGGTTGGGGCATCCCCACCGCTGTGAGTATACGAACCAAAAGAACCTGCCAGCTTACCTTTGAGGTCTTCCCTTCTTGGTATGAGCAGGAAGTCTTTCATATCCTGAGCCATATCTCTATGGTGTGTTGGGGAACCAAATATATAACCGTCAAATCCCCTAATATCCTCTCTATTGGTAATATCGGAAGTCTTTTTAACCAATACTTCATGCCCATTAAATCGAACTCCCTCTGCGATATACTCCGCCATTTTCTCTGTATTACCCGTTAGGCTATAGTAAATTATTAATACCCTTTTCATGAAATACCTCCTTCTACATAAGCACTAATATTATTATCCAATAAATCTCATAAAAAAGAAATAGCTTAATGAGGCGAAATCTACATATACCGGACAAAAATCTAGGCCACTAATAGTTTACTATTTCAGGCTAACTTAGTTTAGTCACTCATGCTTTTTAATAAACAAGCTCAGGATATTAGGTTATATATCCGTTATAGTAATGGCATAGATTTTAATCTATTTTTCAAACTGGGGAAATTCAATTGGAAGTACGCATAATGAAACACAATACCAATCATATTTCATATTAGTGTCCGTTAAAAACCTTATCTATAATCCGCTATTCAGCCGGATTTACAACACATCCTATAAATAAAATAGTATTGGTCTCGATATCCCGAATGAGATATATAAATGGGTGGTCGAGAGTAAATTCGACTGATTCTAATGGTACTGATTTCAAGTCCATTATAACCGCAGAGGCGGCTGCCGCTTCGGTGCCAGCTTCATCGACAGATACGAAAGCTTTGTGAACTACATCTTTAATATACAGGTCGTAGTTGCCTGTCATACCTGAGAAGTCTGCATCCATAGAGAAGGCTTCTGTCATTCCCATGGCTTCGAGGGTATCTTTGACACTGAATTCGGACGTGTATTCGAATTTGGGCATCGAAAGAGTGACACTGGTAGTATGGATGCTATCGAGGATTTCCTCAAGCGTTTGGGCATTTAGTGATGCCTCGAACTGCTCAAAATTGCCCTCGTTGGGGAGTATTATCACCATGGAAAGTTCATTGCCATCATATTTAAGTTCGATTGCCTTGTAACCATCTCCTAAGGTATAGCCTAATTCTTTGGTTTGATGCATCATCGATACTGTGACAGTGCTGCCGTTTGACAGGTAGAAAACTCCGTCAGTCGTGTTATCTTCATTGAAAGGTGATTCCCATGCTGCATTGAAGTATATAGCATTGGTCAGAACAAGTCGTGTTACTACAGAAATAATCCCTTTTTTAATCAGGTTCTCGATGCGTCGTTCTGTTTGTTCGCTAACCCATTCATTTATAGCCTGACGGGAACCTTCCGGGTCATTTATATAATCGAGTAACCTGAGCCCTGCGCTATAATTTACTGCGAGGGTATCGAGGTAATCAGAAAGGAACTCATATTTTATCTGCCCCCAGATGGCATTAACAATATTCAGTTTGAAACCTTCTTCATCCTTGCTTTTATCTCCCTCGCCGCGGCTGGCGAGTTCCAGTGCCAGCTTGTTAAAAGCAGCGTGCAACTTTTCATCTTCAAGTAGAAATTTCAGTGTATCCGCCATCTGCTCTTCGGTGACACCGTTAGCGCCGGCATAAGTCATCGCCAGCGCAATTGAGAGGCTATAGGGGGAAAAGAAAAGATTGCCGTCATCGGCAGCGCTTAGTTGTTGGTATAGGGCAAGGGCGAACTCGTTATTGCCTGTAACGAGGGTTTGTAAATCCGATTCGCTGACATTCGGGGAGGTATTATAAGGCTTGTCAGATTTAAGTTCCTGTCCGTACACCTGCGTCTGAGCGCAGGAAATGGAGCTTAATACCAGCACGGCAACAAGCAAAGTAAAAACTAACTGCTTCATACAATTACCTCCAGTGGTTTTGTAAGCCCTGTTATATTAATAATAACGCAAAAGTTACGGAATGGTTAGTTTCGAGCAAAAGAATATTTAGAGACCTCAGCCATAGGGCAGAAGGTCTAAGGAAGAGACGCAACTCCTTCCTGTCTAAAATTCCCCTTTCCAGACAAGAAAAGGGGACAAAGGGGATAGGTTGTCTACGACGGAGGAAACAAACCTTATAAAACTACTTTATCAGGTCGAATTTAATTGAAAAGGTTCTGCCTATTGTACGGCGTAGCCCACCATCATGTTCAAAAGGTAAAAACTCTTTTCGAGAAAGTATTCAAAGTTGAACATTCAAATTCTAGCTCATCAAATTATACCGATAATGGGAAAGTTATATTCTAAGCGACTCACTCAAAAGCTTAGGTATCGCACTAATTATTTTGACCTGGCTAAGCATTATTTCAGCTTCGCGAAGCTTGTTAATGATTTGTTCCGGTGTGTACCCTTTCTTAACCATTTCCCCTCCCTTTTACGATATTATATCTGGTATCGTTTTCGGGGGACAGGTCACTAATTCTAACAGTCATCTTTAGTACCAGTCAAATTAAAATATTTGCGTGGATTAGCAAAAAATAGACGGGATATAATAACCCGGAAGATAGAACAAAGCAGGGGAAAACGGTAATCATCAATAGGTTATAATTATTTAATCTATATTGACAATAAATACTTTCTGGTCTATGGATTGTTTCTCCCAGGGTCTCTGGTAGTCCATAGTGATGGTTACTTCCCCGCTCTGCAACGCTTTGAACTGCAGATACTGAGTGCCTCCGGCGCCTACGACAAGCACATCGGTTTTATCAGCCTCATAGGTATCTGATACCAGTTCGAGTTTGGTCTCATCAAAGGTTGCTACCCAAGTATAACCGGTACTCGGATTAGAAGCCAGTGCAATCTGTATGATGAATTCCCTATTGGTATCCGTTTCGATCATTTCCGAGGGATCACTGTATGCAAAAACCCTCCCTGCACCACAACCGATTGCCATACAGGTGATCATTAGAATCAATGCAGCCAGTGCTACGAACTTTTTCATTTTACTCCTCCTTTATTTTTTTATATCTCGACTTTTTTCATAATATATATACGATTTACAAAGGAGAGTATTACAAAAAACCGATTATTTCAACTATATAACGAAATGATTATTCTCACTGCTGTCTTCCTCTTTTATTTTTCTCCGGCAAGTAAACTTAAAAGATTGATTATTGTTAAGAATAGGTGTAATACTTATATAGCTTTCTCGTATATTATTTACAGCATGTGATTGGCGAAAGAGAGATAAAAATAAACTTAACTTTACAATTAGGCTGTCGGCTTATTTACCGATGCCCTTAGCAAGA
>JAQTVR010000016.1:0-4238 GCA_028706995.1 Dehalococcoidales bacterium | reverse complement strand
AATAGGTGTAATACTTATATAGCTTTCTCGTATATTATTTACAGCATGTGATTGGCGAAAGAGAGATAAAAATAAACTTAACTTTACAATTAGGCTGTCGGCTTATTTACCGATGCCCTTAGCAAGACTTTTTAACATGGATAGGATACCTATAACGGTGCGCTGGACCTCTACAGGTTCCTGAGCCAGTAACTTGGCAACATAAGGGTCTAAATGCCTGCTGTTAAATTCAGTGTTCGTCTCGGAAATAGAACCGATTTGCGGTGATAGATAGCCGGCTATTGTAAACAGCTCATCTTCTTCGAAACCCAGGGGCTTGGCTATTTTACGCAGTACGCGGGCGGAAGGGTATCTCTCACCGCGCTCGATACGTCCCAGGTGAGATGGAGAAACACCACCCATCCTGGCAAGTTCCTGCAGAGTCAGCGGAATTGCTACTCTTTGCTGCCTTAATGCTTCACCCAGACCATTTTTTATATTGCTAACCATACATTAATTGTAATTAGCTTTACAGTTAATGTCAATATGTGAATCTTTAAAGGGGTCCTATGGGGTCGACATTTATCGTCCAACCTTGAGGTATCTGTATTTTCGATAACAGGATATCAGGGTTATTTCCGCGCAGAATTATCTGCCAGCGGAATCTTCCCCTCAATCTCTGGATGAAAGCGGGGGATGGTCCCAATATGCTGATGCCGTATATACCGCTGGATTCCATTTCCAAAGCCAGTTGTTTTTTCATTCTCCCGGCTTCTGTCCGGCAAAGTATATCACTGGTATTTGTGAAAGACATAACGATTATTTTGGAAAAGGGGGGATTACCAAGCTCCATGCGGTAGTTTATTTCCGCTTTAAAAAAAGCGGCATAATTGTGATTTAGAGCTGCCTTGATTGCATAGTGTTGCGGCATATAGGTCTGGATGATAACCCTTCCCCCCGGAACCCCCCTCCCGGCTCTGCCGGCTACCTGTGAAATGAGCTGGAAGGTTCTTTCTCCGGCTCTGAAATCTGGCAGGTTCAAACCGGTGTCGGCGATGACCACTCCTACCAGTGTTACATTTGGCAAATCCAGCCCTTTAGCTACCATTTGTGTACCTATCAGGATATCGGCCTCATGATTGCTGAACTTATCCAGTATCTGCTGGTGAGCATTTTTACTTTTTGTGGAGTCGCTATCCCATCGCAGTATCCTTGCGCGGGGAAAAGCGAAGGCAGTTTCCTGCTCCAGTTTTTGTGTACCCAGTCCCATGAACTTGATACGATAGCTATGACACTCTGGACATGTCCGGGGCGCAGGCATTTTATAGTTACACTGGTGGCAGAGCAGGGTGTTCCCGTCGGAGTGATAATTCAAGCTTACATAACAGCGGGGGCATTGCATCACCTTACCGCAGTCACGGCATTGAACGAATGTAGCTGAACCGCGTCGGTTGAAGAAAAGGATCACCTGTTCTTTCCCTGCAAGAGCTTTATCTATTTCCGATCTAAGCAGCCGGCTGAATACGCCGGTATTCCCTGCCTTCAATTCTTCCCTCAGGTCTACTATCTCCACTCGCGGCAGGGGAGCCCCTTCACTGGGGGCAACACGTTGGGGAAGTTCAAGTAAACGATAAATCCCCTGTTGGGCGTGATAATAGGTGGCTACATCCGGCGTGGCGCTTCCCAATATAACCACGGCTTTATTCAGCCCGGCAATCTTTAATGCCACATCACGGGTGTGGTACCTCGGTGAATTATCCTGCTTGTATGTCCATTCATGCTCTTCGTCTATTACGATAAGCCCCAGGTCGGGTTGCGGGGCAAAGATTGCGCTTCGCGGCCCGATAACCACGTCGAATGCGCCGTCCTGTATCTGACGCCACTGGTCGAACTGCTCTCCCAGGGAAAGCTGGCTGTGTATAACAGCTACACGGTAAGGGAAACGATTGGCAAATCTTTCCAGCGTTTGAGGTGTCATCGAGATTTCAGGAACCAGTACTATCCCACGTTTTCCATGTTTAACGGCTTCGGCAAGAGCCTGTAAATAGATCTCGGTTTTTCCGCTGCCGGTGACTCCGTGCAGCAGGAATACATGGGAACTATTTCCCGACAGCGCCTCCTTGATCCGCTTGAGCGAATTATCCTGTTGGCCCGTGAGCTTTAATGGCTCCGATTTTTTAAAGTTCTTATATGAAACAGGCTGGCGTTTGACCTCGACTTCTTCAATGCAAATAAAACCTTTATTTGCCAGCGATTTTATGGTTTCCGGCTGGCAGCCGGTATCTTTACGTGCTTCGGCTGATGATATAGTTCCCGATTGAATCAATAACTCCAGTAAGGTGGCTTGTTTTTCTGCCCTTTTGGCAAAGAGATTAGAAATTTCCTTCTGTGCGGTACCGGCATCTATCTTTAGGCTTAGAAAAGACTCTTTCCTGGGTTTGACCCTTACCGGTTCTGTTTCATACCTCTTGATTATCAGGTTGTGGGCTACCAGTTGTGCGACTGAAATCTGTACATTTTTTTTACCCAAAACCTTTTCTAAATCCTTAAGATTAATTTTCCCGTTCTTTTTTATTAACTCTATTAGCTTTTTCTGTTGCGGAGGAAGTTGGGATAAATCATGTTGCTCTATATCCTTTGCAAGAGAAATAAACGTAATCGTTTTTCGTTCGAATCCCGGCGGCAACATGGTAGATAATGAGTCGAAAAGGGGACACATATAATAATCGCTCATCCAGCGAGCCAGCTCAAGTTGCTGCGGCGAGAGAATTAAGGGTGGCTCAACTGCCCCGGTGATATCCCTGGTTTGTTCTACCGAGGGCAAGGGGTTAAGTTTGATAACGATACCCTGCAGGATTTTATTACCGAAGGGAACCCATACCGCCTGCCCGACATGGATGTCCAAACCTTTGGGGATTGCATAGCTGAATATTTGTCTCTGTGGGATGGGAGAATTGACACTAACCTCAGCGTAAGACAAAACACGCACCCCTTAATACAATGTGGAGGCTTTAAATAAAAATTAGAGCAGGACAGAGCCTACTGCTATTTACTTGTTATTAGTCAGTGCGCTTTTCTTTAATGCGGGCTGCTTTACCGCTGAGATTACGCAGGTAATAGAGCTTGGCGCGGCGTACCTTACCATGACGCACTACTTCTACCTTGGCGACCAGCGGGGACATGAAAGGAAAGGTACGTTCTACGCCGATACCATGAGCGATGCGCCTTACCGTAAAATTCCCACCATCTGCCCTGTGGTTGATTTTGATAATTAATCCCTGGAACATCTGGATACGTTCCTTATCGCCTTCCTTGATTAAAGTGCTAACCTTTACGGTATCACCGGTAGCCAACTCGGGTATATCAGGATTGGACTTAACCTCTTCTATAAGTGCTTTAACATTCATTGTTATTCAGAACTCCTTAACTGGTTAATTAAAGCATTATCTGTAAAATATTTCAAGTTTATTGCGGTTGTTTTCCTGATTGATCATCGATATCATTCGACACGGCATTCAGTTCCTGCCTGATTTGCTGTATTTCCTTATTATTGAGATTGGCTTTTTCCAGGAGATCCGGGCGTCGCCGGGCAGTTCGTAAAATAGACTGCTCCCTTCGCCACTTAGCTATCTCTCCGTGATTACCGGAAAGAAGGATTTCGGGGACTGTCCACTCTCTAAAAACCTCAGGGCGTGTGTACTGGGGATATTCCAACAACCCGTTGGTGTGTGAATCGTCTTTAGCGGATTCCTCGGAGCCGAGGACCCCCGGTAGCAGCCGTGTAACTGCATCTACAACTACCATTGCTGCCGGTTCTCCCCCGCTTAAAACATAATCGCCTATACTGATTTCATCTGTTGCAAGGTACTTTTGCACCCGTTCATCGACCCCCTCGTAATGGCCGCAAATAATAATGAGATGGTCATATTGCGTAAGTTCATTAGCAATACCCTGGGAAAAAAGACGTCCCTGCGGGGTTGTTAGAACAATTGATGATTTCTTATATTTTTTACCTGCCGTTTCCCGTTTAATATGCTCGACTGCTTCGAAAATGGGTTCTGGTTTCATTACCATTCCGGCCCCGCCTCCGTAAGCGTAGTCATCAACAATATGATGTTTATCATGTGTATAATCGCGTATGTTATGTATATTTACTTCGACAAGTTTATTAGTCACCGCGCGCTGGGATATGCCGGTGCTAAAAAAATCCTCGAACATTTTCGGGAACAGGGTCAGGATGTCGATTCTCAAGGGTTTCC
>JAQTVR010000135.1 GCA_028706995.1 Dehalococcoidales bacterium | reverse complement strand
ATCGAGGCTTTAAGCCGCGGCGCCGGTTGGGTGGACTTTGTTGAACAGACACCACGGTGTTGTGCTATAATAAAGCAGAATCTTGAAAAGACGAAGTTTACGGACTATGCACATGTTCATTGTGTCGATGTGGTCAAAGCAATATCTTTTCTTGATAAGGAGTACA
This sequence comes from Dehalococcoidales bacterium, assembly GCA_028706995.1. Lineage (GTDB taxonomy): Bacteria > Chloroflexota > Dehalococcoidia > Dehalococcoidales > UBA5627 > UBA5627. The sequence goes on along the minus strand of JAQTVR010000135.1, from coordinate 3,593 downwards.
ATATAATTCTGATGGACCCCCCATATGCGAGCCCATTAATCGATTCGATAATAGAACAACTGGCGAATTCAAAAATTGTCGGCACGGACTCTGTGCTTGTAGTAACCCATTCAAAACGTCGTCCCCTTAAAAAAGACTATGCCTCTTTGCATCTTTTTAAAGAACACCGTCACGGCGATAGCGTCATCGCATTGTTTCGAAAGGAGAGAATATCTTGATTATTGCCATATATCCAGGCAGTTTCGATCCTATCACCAATGGACATATAGATGTCGTCATCAGGGCGGCTAGGCTTTTCAGCAAGGTAATAATAGGTGTTTTTGAAAAACCGACAAAGAATGTTACCTTTAGCCTTGAAGAGAGGTTGGAAATGGCAAGACTGGCAGTAGTAAATACTCCTAATATAGTAGTGCAACCTTTCGGCGGGCTTGCCGTTGATTTTGCCAGGCAGGTTAATGCTCATGTTATGGTGAGGGGTTTACGCGTGAGCGCTGATTTTGAACGTGAATTTGACATGGGGATGATGAACAGGAAGCTTTCACCCGAATTGGAACTGGTATGTTTTATGGCCAGACCGGAATATCAATTCCTGAGATCCAGCCTGTTAAAGGAAGTAGCCAGATTGGGGGGGAATATCACCGATCTTGTCCCGGCACATGTAGCCCGGGCTTTAGATAAAAAGAAAGGTGTATAGTCGTATATAGAAAGTTGCGATAAAACACCAAATCTCTACCAGAAATGTGCTAAAAATTAAGTAGCGAGGCAGGAGGAAATAAAGTTTATGGCGTATATGATAACCGAGGACTGTATAAGTTGTGGGGCGTGCGAACCGGAATGTCCTAATCAGGCTATCACAGAGGGGGAAACTACTTATTGTATTAACCCTAACAGATGTACCCAGTGTGTCGGCAGTTTTGCCACGCAGCAATGTGCTGATATTTGTCCGGTGAGCGCTTGTGTACCCGATCCTGATAGGCAGGAAACTCATGAGCAGTTATTAGCCAAATGGCAGGAATTATACCCTGGTGAACCCCCCCGTGCCGACTGAATGAAATAGATCCCGGTATTTTCGTCTTATTGTTCTTGAACAACAAATCAAGCTGCACTGCCGGTATAAATACTGGGGTTTAATTTCGCTTTCTCTTCTTTTTTGTAATATCAATAACGCTTAAGTTCAGGATTGGAAAAAGTCCTGTATAGCCTGGAATTCACCTGGTAATAATCCCAATACGATCGGGAAATAATCAAGCATCACCTTTGCCATAAAGGATTCTGTAATCGGGTCGCTCCCAAAGAATTTAACGATAGTAGCCATAATGGCGCCAAGTATTAAAAAACCCGACAAAAAACCAAATATGGCACCGCCTAGATGGTCTAGCCAGCCTATCATAATGAGGTTGGCGAGGGCTTTGAGCAGACGAGCCAGCAGCATAGCGATGATGAAAACTATGGTAAGTATCAGGACAAAAGCAAGTATATTGGCTATACTTTCGTTATTTATGAAGCCAAATATACCGGAAACCGGTTTATAGAGATTTCCAGCAAGCAATATACCAACTATCAGACCGGCAAGAGACAATACCGTTTTGATCAATCCTTTTCTTAATCCGATAAAGGTCGGAATGAACAGCAATACTATTAAAACTATATCCAGCCAGTTCATGTCTTACCCTCCTAACTCTTTTGCACGGTTATAAGCTGCGGTTACTGCGTCTTCGATCAACCCGGTAAAATTTCCAGAGGCAAAAACGCTTAATGCAGCGGCGGTGGTGCCTCCGGGCGAGGTCACCATTTCTCTGAGCTGGCTCAAGGGTTTATCCGATTTACAGACATAATTAACGGAACCGGTCATCAGTTGCAGCACTAGATCATAAGCCTTATCCTGCGCCAGTCCTATTTTTTGAGCTGCATCGATTAGCGATTCCATGAAAAGAAAAACATAAGCCGGCCCGCTGCCGCTGACGGCGGTTGCCATATTTAAATAATCCTCATCGGTAACGAATATCTGTTTGCCCATAGCTCCAAGGATAGCCTCGGCCCGAGCTTTCTGCTGCTCGGTAACTAACGGTGTGGCTGTCCAGACGGTCATACCATAACCGATTTGAGCAGGAGTATTCGGCATAGCGCGCACGATAGCACCATGTTTAAGTCCGTTTTGCAGGGTTGCGATACCCTTGCCGGCTATAATAGATAAAACCAGTTGTCCCTTTCGGAACTTGCCCCCGATTTGTGTCATGGCTTCGTTCAGACTCTGCGGCTTGATGGCAAGTACCACTACGTCGCTCTTCTCAATAACTTCTATACTGTTATCTGTAGTATAGACACCAAAATCCTTTTTAAGCAGGTCACGCCGTTCTTCATCTATTTCACTGACAGATATATCCGCCGGCTGGCTTATACCTTTGGTTATGATAGCCGAAAGCATTGCCTGTCCCATGTTACCACCACCGATAAATGCTATTTTCAAAATCGTTCCTTATTTTATTACAAGATTCAGCAGTTTCCCAGGGACGTAGATCGTTTTTATTATCTGTTTCCCTTCAATATAGGTCTTCACTCTGGGTTTTTCAAGAATAGTTTGTTTGACTTCTTCCTCGGTGATATCAGCTGGAACCATTATTTTATCACGGGTTTTTCCGTTAATCTGTATGATAATAGGAATTTCCTCGTCCTTTGTAAGTTCCTCGTTCCACTCAGGCCATTTTTGGTTATGAATACTGTATTCGTATCCAAGCTGTTGCCATAATTCCTCAGTTAGATGCGGGGCAGTAGGTGCCAGTAGAAGGAGCAGGGTTTTAATGGATTCCTGCCAGGTTTTCTCAGAAACGGAGCCATTCTCCTTGATCTTGCCCAGGTAGTTAGTATACTCCATCAGTGCAGATATCATGGTATTGAAACGTATTTTTTCAATATCTTCCGTAACCTTTTTAATTGACTGGTGGGTAAGGCGCTGAAGATTACGGTATTCGTCTTTATCGGTATCTATAGCTTTATAAGGCTCGACTGCCAGCTTCCAGATTCGGTTAAGCCAGCGATTTATGCCGCTGATGCCGTTATCATTCCAATCGCCGCCCTGTTCCCATGGAGCTATAAACATAAGGTAGGCTCGAACGGTATCCGCACCGAGCTCCGAAACGTAAACATCCGGGTTGACGACATTACCCTTGGATTTACTCATCTTCTGCTTGTTCGATATGATAGTCCCCTGGTTAAAGAGCCGGGTGAATGGTTCCCCGAAATCAATCAGCCCCATATCCCGAATGGCCTTGGTGAAAAAGCGGGCATAGAACAGATGCATTACTGCGTGCTCGGCGCCCCCGGTGTAAAGATCGACCGGCAGCCAGTATCTGACCTTCTCAGCATCGAAAGCAGCGCTGTTTATATGCGGGCTGGCATATCGAAGGAAATACCACGAGGAACACATAAATGTATCCATCGTATCGGTTTCACGTTTGGCCGGTCCCCCGCATATGGGGCAGGTGGTGTTAACGAAATTTGGACAATACTTGAGCGGTGCTTCTCCGGTAGGTTTGAACTCGGCGTCTTCCGGCAGCCGCACCGGCAAATCCTTTTCCGGCACCGGCACAATACCG
>JAQTVR010000134.1 GCA_028706995.1 Dehalococcoidales bacterium | reverse complement strand
CGATAATAGCCAGATCGAATTGGTTTTCGGCAAGAGCATCTATAGCTTCCTGTCCATCCGTGGCAACAACCAGTTGATAACCTTTTGAACCGAGGTAATCTGCCAGGAAGCTACACATGGTGACGTCATCTTCTGCAATGAGTAGAGAAGACTTCTCAGCAGGACTTTTTTTCTTAAGAATGGCGGATTTTTCCTTTGGCATCTAAAACCTCCTCAAATGATAATTTAATAAATCTCATATTTTTATATTTGTATAATTTGTATATTTAATAATATCAATAACAATAAGTATCCGTCAATAATTAAGCGTTTGTATTTAACATAAATAATAATAAACGTCAGGGCCGTTTGTATTCCTGAATAAAAGATACACTCGGTTTTCACCAGTAAAATAGTTTTGTCTAATATACTATTATTTTTTCTTCTTTGTTTTTCAATAGCGGGCAATAATTATTATAGTTCCGTGAGAAAAAAGACTGGGTAATAAAAACAGGTCAGGGAGGCGTGATGCCCCTGAATTTTGATAACCATTATAAATTTTAAAGGTTACGCCGTATCTGCCGTAAATGGAATCACTTTATCGATAGAGTCGGCATTACATAACAACATAACCAGTCTATCCACACCTAGTGCAGCGCCGCCGCACTCAGTAATGAAAGGTACGGCTCGAAGGAATTTTTCGGGCATGGCTATTTGCTTTCCCCGTTCGCATTGAATCTGCTCTATAGCTTCCTGAAAGCGTTTCTTTTGTTCATCGGCGTCCACCAGTTCACTGTAGATGTTTGCCAGTTCCAGTCCGCCGATAAAAATCTCTGACCTTTCGACTATTCCGGGTTCATCAGGCTTGAGGCGAGCCAGCGCTGCTGCAAAGGCAGGGTAATCTAAAAGAATGGTAGGGCGGTCTTTGGAAAAATTTGGCATAATCTTTTCTACCATGTCGATATCGAATCTCAAGGGATCGGGGGTAGCTATGGGGTCCCATCCTGCAAATCGCATATAAACATCTCGCACAGTAATTCTGGGCCAGGGCAAACTGATATCTATATCCTGCGCACCGTATCTGATAGTGGTGTTAAATCCAAAAGCAGAGGCAAGTAACACTACCAGTTCTTCGGTGTGATGTATTATCTGCCTGTAATCGACGCCGGCACAGTACCATTCCAGCATGGTAAATTCAGGGTTATGCAGGTGCCCTTGTTCGCCTTTACGAAAACAACGGCTTAACTGGAACAGCCGCCGGTAACCGGCAGCCAGTACGCGTTTCATATGAAGTTCGGGGGAGGTGGATAAATACCATCCATCGCTGTCGAAAGGCACGATATACGGTTCCGGGGCGATGGAGGGTACCCTAACAGGCGTCTCTACCTCGAGAAAATCCCGTTTCTCGAAGAAAGAGCGAATCAGCTTATAAATTAAAGCTCTCTGTTTTAAATTGGAGCTTAGAGGAAGAAGCCGCTGGCATTCATCATCCATCATATTTACTTCTTGTTTATACGTTCTATATAGGTTCCGGAACGGGTATCGACCTTAATTAAATCCCCTTCCTTGATAAACGAAGGGACACCGATAACGGCGCCTGTCTCTATGGTAGCCGCTTTTAACTGCGGGGAAATCGTTTGTGACTTGATAGATATCTCGCTCTCCAGCACTTTGAATTCGATGAAATTGGGGAGAGTAATATCGATAGGTCTATCACCGAACATTAACATATCGACTAGGATGCCTTCTTTTAAGAAGTCCTTTTTGCTGCCGATCTGCGCTTCGGTGACAAAGAGTTGCTCGAAGGTTTCTGTATTCATAAATATATAGTGGTCATTCTCTCTGTATAGATACTGCTCCTGCTGATAGGTCGTTTGGGCTTCATCGACCTTTTCTCCAGAGTGGAATGTTCGATCGTTGATATTGCCATCGATTAAATTTCTTAACTTTAAACGATAGATGGCACGCCCTTTGCCCGGTTTGGTGAACTCCAAATCATCGACATTATAGGGGATGCCATCAACAAGTAATTTAACATTTTTATGTATATCTGCTATATCCATGTAATTGATACCATCTACTCCTTTCGTAGAATATAGATTATAGCAGTTATTTAAGCGGGTGCAAATAGTACTTTATAAATATTTATCATAAATATTGGCAAGTACTTAAACGATACTGCGATTTAAAAGAAAATATATTAAAATATAAACGTATAAACATTTAATTTATGCCTTGTTATATTGGAATAGTATATGGCGGTATATTGACATAGCCATAGCGTTTGTGATATAAATGACTGATTTCTTCGGAGCTGCTATTCTTAAAGAGCGATCTATGGCGGGTAGCCGGTAAGTAATAAATCTAGACGGCATTGTCGGAAACGGAGATTAATTATATTTAAGTTTAAATATAATATATTTTATACTAAAACGAAAATATTTCCATGGATAATGATGGCTATTATGCTTTTTGGGCTTGTGGGATGTGGAGGAAATCAATCGACTTATGTTACATTAAACATATCGGCTTCATCTGTTCTAACTGACGCATTGACTGAGGTAAATAACCTCTATATGCAAAAAAACTCCAATGTTACCATTGTGAACAACTATGCCAGCGCTGGGACCATACAAACACAAATTGAGAATGGAGCCGAATGCGATGTTTTCATTTCCGCAAATGAAAATAATATGGATAATCTGGGAAATGGTGGCTTCATCATATTAGAAACAAGACTTAACCTGCTTTCCAATGTTCTAGTTTTAGTGGTACCTATCGATAGTGCACTGGACATTACTGGTTTTATGGATTTAGCTAATGAAAAAGTTACTTTAATAGCTATTGGTGACCCGGCATCTGTATCAGCTGGTATATATGCAGAGAAGCTTTTTGAACTTCTGGGTATTTCGGATGATCTAATGAATAAGCTAATACTGGCTAGCAATGTTAGAGAGGTATTAACTTACGTGGAAACAGGGAATGTTGACGCTGGTATTATATTCTCATCCGATGCTCTAATATCAGGTAAAGTTAAGGTTATTGATACTGCTCCTGAGGAAATAAACTCCCAGATTGTTATTTCTGTAGCTGTTATTAAAACATCAGAAAATGGAAAAAATGCCAGGGATTATCTGGATTTTCTTTCCAGTGAAGAGGCGATGGTTATCTTTGAATCGTATGGATTTAGTCCGGTAATTAAGTAATATTAAAAATAGAAACATAGTATAAATATCATGACAGATTATTTAGACCCGCTGTGGATATCATTAAGAACTGTCGCTGCCGCTACTGTGGTAACCTTTTTCATAGGTATTGCAGCAGCTCGCTGGATGGCAGGATACACCGGTAGATTTAGAAGTATCATCGATGGCATTTGCGTCTTACCTATGGTGTTACCACCGACAGTAGTCGGTTATGGACTTCTTCTCTTATTTGGCGTCAATGGTCCTATTGGCAAACTATTTCTGGATATAGGTGAAAGGATAGTATTTTCATGGTCGGCAACAGTCATTGCGGCTGTAGTCATGGCTTTTCCTATTATGTATTTAACCGCCCGTGGAGCGTTTGAGCAGGTTGAATCAAAGATTGAAGACGCTGCGCGTACACTCGGGGCCAGTGAATGGAGGGTGTTCTGGACCATAACAATGCCACTGGCAAAGGCCGGAATAATAGCCGGAACGGTTCTGGCATTTGCCAGGGTCCTCGGTGAATTTGGTGCTACACTGATGCTTGCCGGCAATATTGCCGGCAAAACACAGACTATTCCCATAGCTATCTATTTTGCCATACAAAGCGGGGATACTGA
>JAQTVR010000133.1 GCA_028706995.1 Dehalococcoidales bacterium | reverse complement strand
CTTTAAAGAAATTTATAAGCTCTTTTTCTCGGTGTCCCATAAACACTCCCTTTTACTATACATTTATTAACAAGTGTATAGTATTAGGGAAAAATGTCAAGATTTATTTTCAGTGTCTTATTTTTTGTTCTAGATATGGTTTTGGGGTAGTTTTGTCGGGGAGAGGGATGCGGTAGCCTTCGGCAGAGTTGGGGGAAAAATCCCCCGAAGGCTACCGCAGGCAGATATTCTTAAGTGCTTGGGGGTAATAAGCATACTTGGAAAATAACGTACAGAATAAAGTGCATAACCAAAATCTGGTAAAGTGCAGGCAATTGTGCATTTTTTTACAATTAATTTGTACATTAATTACTCTCTAAACTCCTATCTTAGCTCCTGCCTTACCTATCCCTTTATCTGCATGAAGAGTTAAAGCTGAAGCTGCCTCACCTATGCCGGATAATACTCCCTTAGTCATAAACCAAGCTATGCCTGGAGACATAACCAGAAGAACGCCAGTAACAGTGTTAAAATAAGGTTTCTCAAAGAACCGGGAGCTGTTATAAAATAGATCGAAGAATAAAAAATACAGTTAAACCTTAAACTGTCTTTAACCTCTTGGCATGTAAATAGTTAATTCTGCTAATTTGTCTTGATATATTTCTTCAAGAAAGGGCAGGATAGTCCTGTGGAAACGCAACCAGCGGTCAGCCGAAATTTATAATGAGAACTTTTTTATTCATAGCCATATCGTTTTATAAACCAACTTTTCACAAATTGAACTGCAAATAAATAAACGGCGACTATAACAAACAACACTAGGAAATAAAGAGGTGGCGGCTGAACAAAACCAAAATACTTACCAATCGGTAAAAACGGCAATATAATTCCTATGGTAACTATGTAAATAGAAGTAAACATTAAAAACTGGCTTGGTTTACTCTCTATAAAAGGTATTTTTCCGGTCCTGATTATGTGTATGACAAGCGTTTGCGTGCAGAGAGATTCTAAAAACCACCCTGTGTTAAATAGTGGCTGCCGAGCATGAAAGATAAACCACAATACCGCGAACGTCGTAAAATCAAATATCGAGCTAACCGGTCCGATAAATAACATGAATTTTTTTATGTATCCGATATTCCACGGCCTTGACTTTATTAAATATTCTTTATCTACTTCATCCGACGGTATGGCTATCTGCGAAATATCATACAGGAGATTATTCAGCAGTATTTGTATGGGTAGCATGGGCAGAAACGGCAAAAATAAGCTCGCACCCATCATGCTAAACATATTGCCAAAGTTTGAGCTAGCACCCATCTTGATATATTTAAGGATATTGCCGAATGTTTTTCTTCCCTCAATAACGCCATCAACAAGCACTAATAGATTTTTCTTTAGCAGAATGATATCCGCCGTTTCCTTGGCAATATCTACGGCATTGTTGACTGAAATACCCACATCTGCGCTCTTAAGCGCAGGGGCATCGTTAATTCCGTCTCCCAGATACCCGACAATGTGATTATTATCATGCAAGGCATGGATGACTCTTTCCTTCTGAAGCGGAGACAAACGGGCAAAGACTGTCGTCATCTTAACCAATTCTCTCAATTCAGTGTCGCTGGCCTTCTCAACCTCTTCGCCGGTAGCAAATCCCTGGACATCAAGCCCGACTTCATCGCATATTTTTTTCGTGACTAAATCATTATCGCCTGTCAAGACTTTGAAATCTATCCCAAGGCTTTTTAATGTTTCAATTGTCTTTTTGGCGGACGGTTTTGGCGGATCAAGAAAAGCGATGTATCCCTTAAGAATTAAACCCTGTTCGTCATCTTTCGTATACTTATCTTTCGGCTGGTCAAAATCTTTGTAGGCAATGGCCAACACCCGGAACCCCTCAGCGCTTAAATTGTTATATTCATTTTTTAACTCAAGGAGTAACAAATTACCGGCATCCATTTCAAGAACATCTCCATCAAGCTCAAAGCTAGAACACCGTTTATATACTTCTTCTGGAGCGCCTTTAACGATAATCCTGTGCTGGTTGTCATTCTCAATAACCACCGACATCAGCTTGCGAGAGAAATCAAAAGGAACTTCGTCAATCTTCTTGTATTGTTTTACCACCAGCTTTTCATGTTTAAGGATCGCTCTGTCCAAGATATTCTTAAGGCCAGTTTGGTAAAAACTGTTGATAAAGGCAAATCGTAGAACGTCATCATCTTCCTTGCGTACAACATCACAATGCTTCTCCAGCATAATTTTGTCCAAAGTTAAGGTGCCTGTTTTATCCGTGCAAAGAACATCCATCGCACCGAAGTTCTGAATAGCGTTAAGGCGTTTGATGATAACGTCTTTTTTGGACATCGCGATAGCGCCTTTAGAAAGGTTAATCGCCACAAGCATGGGAAGCATCTCTGGCGTAAGACCGACCGCAACTGACAGGGCAAAAAGGAACGCCTCAATGATATTACCTTTATTAAAAGCATTGATGCCGAATATTAGCAGGACCAAAACAACCATGAAGCGTATCATCAACCATGTAAACTTATGGATACCTTTATCAAAACTGCTTGCGACTGTTATCGTAGCTAATTTCCTTGATATCTCACCAAACTGAGTAAAAAGCCCGGTTTTTATAACTACTCCAAGGCCAGTCCCGCTTACCACACTTGAACCCATAAACGCTATGTTGATCAACTCCGTAGGAGAACGCTTCGCGGAAGCTACCACTTCGGATATCTTTTCAACCGGGAATGACTCTCCGGTTAAAGATGATTGATTGATAAACAGATCCTTGCATGAAATAATCCTTAAATCGGCAGGAATCATATCTCCGGCAAATAAATCAACGATATCTCCGGGAACAATATCCCTGATATTTAATTCTTTGGGTTTGCCGTTGCGGTAAACGGTAGCGGTGGTACGCACCATTTCGTTAAGTTTTTCCGCCTCTTTGCTTGCCCGGTGCTCCTGAATAAATGAGAGAAAAACGCTGATAAACGCCATGACGATTACCAGGACAGCGCTTATCTTCTCGCCGAAAAAGAGCGAGAAACCAGCGATAATCAAGAGAACAATAACCAAAGGATTAATGAACTTGGAAAGAATCTCAAAAAGAATTGTCCTTTTCTTTCTCTTGGCGGGTTCGTTGTGGCCGTATTGCTCAAGCCGATTACCGGCTTCAGAATCAGTCAATCCCTTTTGTGAAGTTACAAAATTTTTAAAAAGTAAATCCGTAGCGCACCCGGCATAATCAAAATCCCAGTTTTGTAGTTTAAGCTTTCCGTTCATAATATTCTCTATCGTAACTAAAACCGCTATTTTTTTCTTAATTTTTCATAATAAGCATACAAAGAGTTATGGATATGCTATTTTACTGCGACGACGAGCATCTCAAAATCATCCGGTGTCAGTTTATCGTTTCTTGAGTATGCCCCCAGCTTTGCGCCAAAAATGTCTATTCTTTTATATCCCAGCGTCTTTAAAAGCCATGTGAGTTCACTTGGCACATAGAAGCGCTCGTTACAGGTTAATTCCTTTTTAGTTCCCGCATCGTCCTCGAACACGACGGTATTGTGGTCCCGGAACGTCATCAGATCGAAAGAACAATTTTTACACGCTGAATTGCCTTCTTTGGCCGCGGACTCATAAAATTCTTTGACGGAATGAAAAAGCGGAAATAAGCCGTTCAATGTCGTGAATATAAACTTGCCCTTATCTTTTAACGCCTTTGTCGCGTTCTTTAATATTTCAAAATTCATCTCATCCGTTTCCATTAAAGAAAAACCGCCCTCACAGAGCATGATCGCC
>JAQTVR010000015.1 GCA_028706995.1 Dehalococcoidales bacterium | reverse complement strand
TTTTCTACAGCATCTCCTATTAAAGGAATAATATACTGTAATATATGCGGTTCAGTATTTTATTATTCCACATCGGGATGGATTAAATATGTGGAATACAATAGCAAATTTAATATAATGCCAAAAGAGACAGAGGAGACGATTGAGGTTGAGCGTGAATGTTGTCAGAAGGAAGATTTGGTTGAAATACCTTTAGTCTTGAAGAACCTTCCAGGAAGTCCCTGCATGCTTTCGTACAAGCATAATAGAATGTGCAAATGGTGTGGAAGAATTAATCAATACACTAATGCACTCGTTAATGATATTGTCCCTATGGTTTTAAAGACTGATTTCTTTGTTGAGGTTAATGTCGCTTTTGGTACAAAAAGCGACACTCTGAAAAATGATAATGAGGAGGCGTAAAATGACAGGTATTTTTATATGTTGTAAATGTGGAACAGAATTAAAAGTAGAAGAATGTACTACGTGCGAAGGGCATGGCTATATCGAACAATTAGAATGCCGTTTTTTCCCTTGAGTGCAAAAAATGTAATGGTAGGAGTAATATTACTTTAGAAACTGATATACCAAGTAAAATAATTTTCGAAACTCAAAATCTTGTATATGAGGATCTTAGTGGTGATTGCCATATAATAGACAAAATCATAGTAATTGCAAAAGATGAGAATGAAGCTTTGGACATAATCGAAGAAAGACTTGAAAATGAATATGGATTTGCTGGTACAATAACATATGAAAGTTATATTACATCAGTAAAACCTTTAAAATCAGGAATTATTGAATGGATTTAAGCGAGGAGGCGTAAAATGATAGAAAAATATACACATCACGGTAAAGAAGTTTATGTAAAATCGGAATTAAAAGGACAACATAGAGATTATTGCCTTTGCTATAGTTGTGAAATTTTTAATGTTAATAATCCAATATTAAAATGTAAAATAGCAGATGAGTTATATAATTTTTGTGTGAAACACAATACGGTAACTCCAGTTTTTGAATGTCCAAAATATAAGGGAATATAATTTTCCCCTTACCCTGGATCTCACGGGATCCAGGGTTGGCGAAAAAAATAACCAGGAGGCGTAGAATGATAGATATAATTAAAGAATTATCAGAAACAACTACAAAACAACGAATTCGCATAGCAGTGAAATGCGCCTTATCTGTTTGTTCTTTCCCTTCCTTTGTCATGTGGGCGACCAAATGGTTAAATGGTGAAGAGACATCATGTAGTGCCTCTGATATTTCTAAACGCGTCCGCAAGGTTCACAGTAACTTTAGAAGTCTTGCGGATCAGGCTGCTCTGAGTAATGTGCTTGGCGAGACAAGGGTTGATAGTACATCTTATTATAATATTGCTGACGCTGCAAACGCTGCCTCTTATGCTGCTCGGGCAGTTGATTGTGGTTGTAATGAAGAAGGATCTGATGTATATGTTACTATTGCTATTCGTGATGCTATGGGTGCTGACCCTAATTTAGACCTATATAAAATAATTAAAGAAGTGTTAGCCGAGAGCGAGGAGGCGTAAAATGAACCTGATCAAAAATTTAAAAAGCAATAAATACCATATAATTAAAGACCCAAAATTTTCATTTGATTTTTTTTGTAATTGCAATTTTGGCAAAGGATGCAAATTATTATTTGATTTTTGTGAAGACAAAGAAGAACTTATAATATCTGAACATCACGCTTATAAGTCAAAAGATATATGCCAAAATTGCCTTAGATTATATAAAAAAGAACCAGGAGGCGTAAAATGAAACCTGAAAAAATCTATATTAGCTGTCCCATGTCGGCGATGCTGGCTTTGGGCAAAGAAAAGTATTTGGAGTATCAGAACGCTATTAATGTCGTCGCTGAAATTTTACGAGAAGATGGCACTGTAGTATTCAACCCTGCCGACGGCATAGACATTACAAAATTCTATGAATATTCCCCTCAAGATATTAGAGAACGTGATTTTGAAGCACTAAGCACATCTCAACGTGTAATCGCATTTGTTGATGTGCCTTCCCTCGGCGTTGGTGTTGAATTGGGCTGGGCTGAGATGCTCGGAATACCGATAACCTTAGTCTATTCTAAAGGTTTTGAGGTTTCTGGTTTGGCGCAAGGCTTAAAGACAGTTGATCAGGCTATTACTTACCCACCGTTTTTTCAATATAATTACCAGAATGAAATGGATAAGAATGAAATGGCTAAGATACATAATGAATATGATAATGAAGTAGAACAGAGTATAAAAAACATCAATAAGCCAGGAGAAATAGTTTTAAAATCCGGTCAAGTTGAAATAATAAGTCCAAAAGGTAGGAAAACTGGTGATAAACGAACTGTTGTAAAGGGTGAATCTTTTCCGCCTACACCTAAGCCAGGTCAAAGTTATGAAATGAAGGGAGATGACAAAAAATAATGACATATAAATTTGATTGTGATATAGCATATTGCCCTTACTGCGGGCAAGAATTCACAGAGGCAGAATGGGAAAACTGGAGATGTGTTTGTAATATAGAATGTCCTAATTGCAATAAAGTATTTAGGTATCAGAGAACTTTACATGGATGTAACCCATTATGTTCTATGCGCTGTGAGACAGATGTAAACTGGCTTGAAGATAAAAAAAAGATGGGGATATATGAGGATAAAGAAAATAGACTATTTGTTAAATGTTATTTTTTCATTAGGAATCAAATATTCAGTATGGGTAATTGTAAACATTGCGGGAGACAAATGACATCGGACTGTTTACAAAAAGAAACTGGAATTTGTTATGTTTGTCGCAATTGTAAAAAAGATTGTCCTTATCATTATCATGGTGCTTATTGTTCTTACTGCGATGATGAGTATTGTTCAAAATGTATGACCAGAGAAGGAGCAAACTAAGTGAAACTACCAAATAATCTTTTCCTCAACCCTGACGGTATAGCTTAGTAATTTCTCATCAGTAATAATCTCATTCTTGCCATCCCTAAACACTATAAACCCATTCCGCCATTCTGAATGTGTGGTAGTATTCTCAATCTTGTACCGTATTTTGTCCTTGTCGAATCCACCGCCGGCATCAAATACGGTATATTCAGCCTTAACATTCTCATACTCTCTGCCTTGAAAATCAGTGTTCTTCTCATATAGGAACACTTTTTCTTTTCCCAGCATATGGGTATGAGCGCAAATAATATTCTCCTTGAACCGCTTGGCAAGTGCTACAGCAAGCGAACAAGGTTTTGCTCTGTATTTATGAGGATGCACACAGCGGAAGGTATCATTATAAAATAGATGATCTGCTGAGGTTAAAAATATTCTTTTATTAATAAGGTCTTTTAACCCGATCATAGCGAGGATATGTTCAAATGTGATAACCCATTCGGTATTTTTAGATAGGCGTTCATCGTGATTGCCTGGTACGATGCTTATTGTATCATAAACTTCAAGGAATCTTTTTAAAATTGTTTCAACTGTACCAAGTTCTTCCTCAAAATCCGCGTCCTTTTGTTTCTTGAGAAAAAAACTGAATGATTCTTGGTTAAATAAATCCCCGTTGATAATAAGAGATTTTATCCTATCAACCTTACAAACATCGTCAATAAACTTTTCTTTGTGAAGTGGTGCATGTACATCGCATATATGTACTACATCTCCGTAAACATGAAGTATGCCCAAACCATCTCTATATATTATCGTGTTATCTCGCAGATACTGTATCCAATTACGAATCGTTCTATCAGTACAATTAAATTTTTCCGCCGCTTCCTGTTGATTGATAATTTTATCAGTGTGTCGGCTTTTCCAATACATCGAAACGAACTCTTGTGGAATAACTAAATGTTCAGGATACAATAATTTCATTCTTTCCCTCCAATTATAATTTATTGACTGCGTTTCTTTTTTCCTCATTCCCGATATGCGCATAAATTCGGGTCGTGTTCAAATTAGAATGACCCAGAAGTTCTTGAAGTGAAATCAAGTCGTTAGTCTTTTTATAAATATTTGTGGCGAAAGTATGCCTCAATTTGTGTGGCGTAACAGGTATTCTGTTTAAACCCGCATCCTCTCTCGCTTTTTTGATTATTCGCTGGAATTGCCGACGTGATATGTGTTTCCCTTGCATACCCCTGAGAAGCGGTGAGAGCCTTTCTAAGACGTCGGAAGTGCTTTTGGTATGATTGTATATAAAGAGTGCTTGTAAAGATGCAGTGGCTTTCCTATTGAGAGGGATAAACCTCTCTTTCTTACCCTTTGCAATTTCGGATCTAACCAACAATTCTTGGCGAGGAATATTCAATTTAAAGTCCCAAACATCTCCCCAAATTAATCCGACCAGTTCGCCGACCCTTAAACCTGTATTTAAACAAAAAATAACCGCCAGTTTATCGCGGCGGTTATTTAATGCTTTCAGTAAACTTTTTACCTCGTCGTCTAAAAGACGCTTTGGTATTTTGGGTTTGTATTTTTGTTTCTTTTTGGGTTTATGGGCATGACGAGAGAGGATGGGTTTACCGGTTGGGTTGTCTTTGCGGAAATAATGGTTCATTTTGGATGCGCCAATCTATACATTTTGGTTTTCCAGTTTTCGTGTGCTTCTGCCTTTTGACGTTTCAGTTCAAATTCAGTGATAGTGCCTGCGGTCTTTTGGTCATATAATTTATTCAGAGTATGATCATATCGTGAGGCTAAATTATCCATTGCTTTATATCTTTCATCATCTGTCATGTCAGTTATTTTGATATTAACGTTTTTGTCATTTCGTTTAACTGTGTAGAGGGATGAGGCTTCTCTTATTGCAGCAGGAGTAAGAGATTTCTTTTTCTCTAAAGGTGAATTTGCGCCGGTCATTGATCTTATATAGCCTGGGTCAAACGCTACTCCGGAAGCCCGATACATTGCATCCCATCCTTTGTAACCTTTTTTTAACTCGTTTTTGTAGGCCCTTGCAAGTCTATTTACTTGCGGGTTTAATGAAAATATCTTTTTGGCTATGAATGCCGCGGTAGATTCCTTTTTTGCTTTTGGAGTTTTGAACAGATCAATGATAGTTCTTAATCCCAAGGGCATCATTTCACCTGGTTTTAATAAATCTAATGGAGAAAAATTTATCTTAGAGATATTAAGTTCCTTTATTTCTCCGCCACTGTTATAATAGACATTCCCTCTCCCGAATGATTCTGTAAGGAAATGGATAACTGCTCTGTTTTCATCAGGCATATTAATTTTATCAAGGATCCCTTTTTCCCAAATATATTTTTCCCAAGGCGGGATATTTTTATAGGCTTCAGCTAATTTCTTTTTACCGGCTTCTCCTTTTAATTTCATAATTGTATAAGTTGACATTGAACCTGGTATTATAGACCCCGCAAGTAATGCTTTGGCTAAGGCTATTTTACCTTCTGTCCCGCCTATACCCGCACCTTTAGCACCAGTAAACCGACCGCCACCTGTGCCCATAGCCCCTCTCGCTAATCTAAGAGAACTTTTCAATGACTTAAGAGGCCATGAAATAAATGGCGTAACATCATTTACAAATCGTAATATTTTTGATGTGTCCCGATAACTTGGTATAACATCGCAAGCAGTTTTGGCTGCCATTGTCCTAATATTTGCTTCACTAAATCCAGGATTCGCTTGTCTATATTTTATTTTTAGGTTTTCGTAAAATGAAATTCTACAAGCAGTATCTGACATATTAGCAAATTCAGAAAGAGTGTCAAACGAATTAGCACCTGTTCTTTTAACTTTACCGACTGCTGTTTTATCAAACAATCCCTTATACGCAGTAAAACCGCCGAACTGTTCAC
This sequence comes from Dehalococcoidales bacterium, assembly GCA_028706995.1. Lineage (GTDB taxonomy): Bacteria > Chloroflexota > Dehalococcoidia > Dehalococcoidales > UBA5627 > UBA5627. Next base: position 10,121 of record JAQTVR010000015.1, on the reverse strand, counting down.
CACCGGCTAAACCGTTTAAAATATATTCATCTGGTATATTGCCTGTTTTTAAGAGTTCATATATTTTAGATAATTGTTTTGGGACCCCCATGAATTCTCTAACCCCGATATAAGGGGATTGCATAACTAAAGAAGTAAAAACATTTCTAAAATGATACCAAGGTAAATTCCCAGAAGTTAAATTTGTATGAGAAAATTTAGCGATAGCGTCAACTATGTGATAATACCAAGGCATATTTACAGGTACTTTGTCGATTTCAGCAATATAATCTCTAATATCTTTGAGCACATATTTACCCTGGAAATTACCCCATTTAGGCTCATTTGGTATTCTGCTATAAATTTTATTAGTATCAGGGTCCATAATATTTGTTATTGATTCGCCTGTTGATTTTTTTATAGTTACTCTTGATGCTTTGATAATTTCCCTTACTCTTGCATCGGTTAATACGAAATAAGGATCTTTGGCTAATTCTGTCATTGCATCAATCATTTTTACGTTTTTAATCCCTTGGCTAAGAGATTCATTGATAACCTTTCCTACATCCTTTGAAAGACTATGAACGGCGTTATACCATTCAGGAATATTCTTTCTTGTGATTAGATGAGATTGAACAATGGGTTCAGTATATCCACCCCAAGATTTTAAGTTATTCAGTTTTGAGAATGTTGAATTCATCATTTCGATAGTTTGAAACGGTATCTCAAGTTTAGCAAGATCATCTTTGCTGATATATTTTGGTATTTCTCCTAAGACATCATAATAAGAATTGGGATCAATAAGTTTTTGCATTCGTTTAGGGAGTTTAACTAATCCTGCGCTTTTAGTATCAGAAACATTTATATTGTCTAAAATATCAAAGAATTGTTTTTCATGCTCTCTTATAAGAGGATGAAACTTAGTGCTATCAAGCAGAGCATTAGTTATTTCTTTGTCCTCTGCGGATAGAGTAGAGTCTTCAAGTACTTGTACAAGTTTAGCCCGACCCTGTTTCATATTGAGAATATGAGGATAGTATGAACCATGATTCTTTAGTGACTCTTCCACGGGGAAGGCATCTCTTCGCATAAGTTCAATGCCTTGTTCATCTAATAACTTTCTTGCGTCGAAGGCTTTTTTTAATGCCATAGGATCAATATCATTAATACCTATTGATTCGAGCCGGCTCTTTAGTTCACCCATTGAACCTATTCTTCTGAACTCACCTGGGTCTGTTTTGTCGATGAAGTCCATTAACTGCTCGCCTCGTTGAGTCAGTGAATACCTGTCCACCTTCTGACGTCCTGTTTTACCGGTTGTAAGAATATCCCTGTCAACAAGACTTTTTATTTCAGAATTACTGAGATTTGGTTTATTTGGTTTTATCGGATCACCTAAATTATTTATGGCGTCCCATTCCCGACCTGTTAAATTACCGCCAACTTTTCCTTCCATAGCATCAGTTAGAATAGGTAATCCTGTATCAGTGTCAAGGTATGTGAATATTTTGCCTGCCTCTTCAGGTGAAATATTCTTGTATATAACGTTTAATTGTGCTTGAGAAAATTTGTTGTAATATTCCCCAGGTTCTAAATAACCTTCCTTAACAAGGTTACGTATTTGGGGATAAATACCCGCCATTTCTTTTTCAGAGAATGACTTTGCGAAAGATAAAACATCTCTTACCTGTTTAGGGGTTAACCCATGAAGCATTCCTTTGTTTATGAAATTTTCTGTATTACCGTATCCCCATTTTTTAGCCAATCTGTCCGTTATAGGTTCAATAATATTAGAGATTATTTTAACTGCAGCATCAGTTATAGGTGTGGTTAATTCATGCCCCTCCGGTGTTTTATTAATCTTATCTACTTCTTTATAAAGATCATCAACTAATTTTGGACGTTTCATAAAATTAAATACGCCACCGGTTTGACTACTGTATTTATTGCCTTTACCAAGAACTTGTTTTGCTTCGTATGCAGGCTTATCAACATAAACCCGTTGTTTATTAGCGGTTATTTTTGGATCTAATCCTGCGTCTTTTAATTTCGCTGTATCGGTACTGTTGAAATAAATACGGGATTTTGTTGTTTGAATTGGAGAGGGTAAGGGTTGTTTTGGTTGTTCTATTTTTGTGGACGGTTTGATTATAGGAGATTTAAGTTCATCAGTAGGTTTTATTTTAACGGTTATAAAATTATCAAGTTGTGGATCTAAATATTCATTATAATTATCTCCAAATTTTTCTTTATTGAAATTTCTAATAAAATTATCAAAAGTTTTAATATTATTTTTATCATAACCTAATCTTTTTGCAGTATCAATATCAATATTTACAATAGTTCTCGGAGAATTATTTTCGTATCTTAATTTATCTTCTTTTTGATGACTATAATCATAAGTAATTCCAGCCTCTTCCCTATTCATAGGTTTATTGGTTGGCAACTGTCCGATTTTTTCTGATGGTTCATTTCCTTGTACTTTTGCAATAGGTTCAGTAGGTTTCAGTTGTTCGATTTTTTCGAATACCTTTGGCATAGGTTGAGCAGTAGGTTGTACAGTTTCAACAGTAGGTTGTACAGTTTCTGTTGATACTTCATTAGGTCTTTCAATAGTAGGAGGATATTTTTCTGTTAATAGTTTTTTATTAAATGGATACTGTTGTTCAGGCGGAAGCATCGTTTCGATAACTTCTTTATTGCCAACTTTAAATTTCATCTCACCCATTTTATTTTTGTCAATAATCTGTGCTATTTTATTTTCATATTGTGATTTATTAATACTCTCCGGAGTTATTTTTGCCTCTGTTGTCTGTATTGGTTTAATATTTCCTTTAACCTGTTCTGCTTTTACTCGTTCTAATATTGCGTCTAACTGTTGCTCTGATATAGGCTTATTTAATATCTCTTTAGGTTCAGTAACCTTAGGTTCTAATTCAGATGGAGGTATTGGTGTTGTTGGACGTTCTGTTATTTTAGTTTGTTTAAACTGTGGACGTTGGTATTTACCTTGTACTTGTGCATCCATCTGTGCTATTTTAGATTCTATTTCAGGCGATAATGCAGGAGGAAGTTGACTTACTTTCATATTTCCTGCAGGTAGTGTTATATCTTCTGTCCCTTTGATAGTCTTTGCCATTTCTTTTTTAGATACAAAAAGCCAATCGGGATTATTTTTCAGTTTGCTTGGTTTAAACTCAATGCCGTTTTGAGTTAATAACGGTTCGTTTGCCGGCTCAACATACATCCCTAAAGCAACCTTTTTCACTGATAACGGTTCTATAATAGATTGAACTGTTTGCGCTTTACGAAGTACCCCGCCGGCAGGAGCACTTAATAACTTTGGTGATGTTGGAGGCGGTTGAGAAGGGGTTGAACCAAGGGGCATTCCCTGCACATTGCTTGGAGGAGTAACGTTACCGGCGGGTAGTTGTTTCATTCCGCGAAGAACTTCACGTTGATTTATAAAGTTTGTTTTCGCTTCTCCCATTATAGGACGATTCGCTTCTATTGGAAGCCCTTGGGATTCTTTTCCAAGTTTATTAATGTATTCAGTAGCCATATTAACCTTTGAGGGTTGAGAAAGAAGACCTTCTGCTGAACTCATCCCTTTGTTTAAATTGGCGATGTTAGAAATATTCTTTATGCGGTTAAGATAGTTTATGTCAGTTTCAAGTATAGGCAATAATTTACCTGCTGCCTTTGATGCGCCAGGAATAAGCCAATTAATAGGATCTGTTGCGAATTGAGTACCTTCACTTCCGGCAACTCCTGCAGCAGTTACACCTTCTCTAAGCCAAGGATTTTGAATACCTGCTGCTATATTTCCCATAGTATGTGCAGTAGGGTTCTCAATTTCATGTTTAGTAGTGTTCAGGCGCCATTGTTGGGTATCTGCAAGATTATTTAAAAATTTATTATAATTTTCTTTATTGAATGTTTCCTTTGCCATACTTTGAGGGGTTCGTCCTGTTTTTGGAGTTAAAAATTCTTGGTTTCCTGCAATATCGCCAATAGTTTTTATGCCGGCTTGAGTGAGTTGCATTGGAAATTTTATGGAGTTTAAATAATATTCAGGAAACCCTGCGAGTTTAGGTTTATTCGCTTCAAATCCTTGTTTTGTAGCGTTTATACCAACTTTATGCGCCTGCTGTTTCCATCTATTCAAAATATCAGGAGAAACAGAGGGTTTACCTTGAGCCGAATTGGATTCTGCCTTAGCAATTCTATTTACCAGGTCTGTGTGTTCATCGATTTTGGATTGAAAATTTACTTGGTCAACAGCGGTTTGGTCTTTAGGCATTAAGGTAGTAGCAAAGTCAAGGAAACCTTTAACGGGTTTAAACTGCTTTTTGGTTTTGGGTATAACAGGGTTTTGTGGAGGAGTCTTAATTTCTTCATCATAGAAATCAAAGTTTCCCTTATTTTTTATTTTGTTTTTAATTGGTTTTTGTGTAGGAATATTAGGTTCTTCATCATAGAAATCAAAGTTTCCCATTTTATTTAGATCCTCCACCAAGTTTCCAGATAAGCCATTCATAATTTGCGCCGGCTTTTTTAGTTTTATCTTTATTACGTGATAACTTTAATATTCTTTCTTTAGCAGAATATTTTAATAATCGATTATATGCTTCTTGATCTTTTGCAGTTGGTTTATAATTTATAAAAGTAGTTTGTTGTTTAGGTGCAGTTGTATTTGTTTGAGGTATAATACCAATTGTTTCAATTTGATTTGAATATAATGCAACTTCTTCTTTTGTTGGATAACGTTTTCCTATCACTTTACCTGGTCTGTCTTTATCATAAATATTTAATGGGGTAAGACTGTATTTTAAAACGGCATCTCTTATTTTGTTAGATTTTTCCGCTTCGATTGCTGCTATTCTCTCTTTACTTCTACGGTTCAACTCATTCTGTCGTGCAGTTGCCTTACGTGCTAATTCTGCCTGTTGTAGATCATATAAAGTTTTTTCTTGCCCAAACATTTGCGTTTGTTGTTCTTGCTGTTCAGGCGAGAATGTCGGGATATTAGCCGTTCTGTAAATTGACTCTAACGGGTTCTTCTGCATCTGCGCAAATGTCGGCTTCTGTGCTATTGCCTGTTGGTACTGTTGCATGATTTTGGGATTAGGCATACCGTATTGAGGTACAGATGTTGTTTGTCCACCGCTTGTCATAGTACCGCCGGAAACGGGCATTTGTCCAAACCCAACATTTTTCCAAGGATCTTGACCAGTTCTGTTACGTTCAAGAACTGATTGAACCCTGTCCTGTTCCGTTTTGTTTCTTTCATTTTCTGCTTGGCTTATTTTATTGCGATAATCCTCAAGATCCCAAATTTGTTTTTTTATTTTGATAGAACGAGAAGGGTTTCTTGGATCTATCGTTTTGTTAAGATCGTCAATGTGCTCCTGTATTTCTCTTTTTCGCTTTAAATTTTCTGTTTCACGCCGTAACCGTTCAATATCATCAGGCGCACGTTGAGCAATATCATAACTTGGTAACCCTTGCCATTCGGGTACATTTAGTTCTTGCATTGTTGTTTACCTCCTTCGTTTAGATAATAGATAAATCGCCTGATGTATCAATATTAAAAGGCGCATAATCAAATTGTCCATATGTTCCATTCCCATAGTTGTTGAGATCATTATACGCTCCAGGAGTATAAGTATTACTACCACCACCGCCTGAACCACCACTTGAACTATTACTACCGCCACCACCACCGCCTGAACCATGATTACCTAATCCACCGCCAATAAGATCGGGCAAATAGGAAACATTATCAGGTTTGTAATTTTGTTTTTCCCATTCTTTTCTTTTCCATTCTTCTTCCTTAAGCCACTGTTCACGTTGCCAGTCTAACAGTGCCTGATGATACTCTTCCTGTGCCTGTTGCTGCGCTGCTGCCTGTTGTGCCTGCTGTTGCTGAGCATAAGACCATTGGCTGCCCTGAAGTAAATTATTGAACATCGCCAGCACTTGATTAGCCCTATTCTGCGCTAATCTCACTGCAGTTGTCGAATCCCCGTAACCGCCAGGAGGAGCCTGTGTGTTGCCGAATAATGATTGGATCATCTGTTCGGCTTGTGGCATAAGTTGTTGTGTCTGCGCTGTTGTGTCATAAGGTTTCATTGCCGTATAACTACTACTGCTATTATTTGGCATTTGAGGTAAATCATGTTTCTCAAAATACCCTGCACTCGTCATTCCCCTACTCTGTGGAGTGCCCTGTGGTGTGTTCTGAGTCGTTCTTGTTGCCTGTGGAGTGTATCGGGTCATTTGAGTTGACTGAACACCCTGTGGTGTGTATTGAGTCTGCTGTGGGGTAACCTGTTGGGTAGGTTTAGGGGAAGGTTGTGCCTGTGGCTGAGCATACCCGCCTATCTGACCCATACCAGGCTTGAGGGGATTAAGCGGGTTTGCCTGTATCTGTGCCTGTGGTTTTAAAACCTGTTGGTTCAGCCCTGCTAATTTGTTGAAATCAAACGGGTACTGCATATTAGCCATATCGATTACCTCCGAAATAAAATAACCCCGTACGGGGTTTATTGCTGTCTATGATTGCTCTGCTATATTGTTCTGTTATTACTTTACTTTTAGTTTTTCTCGTATCTGCTCTCTTCTATTCTCAATTTTTGCCTCATTGACAATAGTATGCCCCTGTTTTATCTCTATCTGTTCACGGGCTTCCTCAATTTCTAATTGTAATGAAGCAATATATGCTTTCAGGCTCTCAACTGCTTCTCTGTTTTCCACTATTTCCGAATCAAGCGTTGAAATTTCATTTTGCAATTGCGTTACTTCGTCCATATAAAACCTCCTTAGTCTTTTGAGTATAGGTATAATACTGTGGCAGGAGTAAGTTCCTGGTTAATATCATTACTTATAGTTCCACTAATTACATATATTTTACCATTAACAACAGCAGAGGCAGAAGAAATATTTACTACAAGCATAGTGGTTCCTGTAATCCATGAATTTGTAGAGGGATCATAAACTTCAACAATTGCAGAGAGTCCTCCCATAACATATATTTTATTGTTAACAACAGCAGCACAACATCCACGTCTTGCAGTAGGCATATCTGCTTTAGTTGTCCAAGTATCAGAAGATGGATCATATTCTTCACATTTAGCAGAAACACCTGAACCAGTATCCCCACCAATACAATATATTTTATCATTTACTACCGCAGAGCATAAAATTCTTCTTGCAGTCGTCATGTCGGTTTTAGTTGCCCAGGAATTACCTACAGGATCATATTCTTCACACTTTTTAGATACTGATCCTGTAGTTCCACCAATTGCATATATTTTACCATTAACCGTAGAACAAGTTAATTCATATCTTGCAGTAGTCATGTCGGTTTTAGTTGCCCAGGAATTACCTACAGGATCATATTCTTCATTTTTATTAGAAGCAGACCCTGTATAACCACCTATTGCATATATTTTACCGCTAACTACTGCAGAGGCTAAATATCGTCTTGCTGTAGTCATGGCAGTTTTAGTTGTCCAAGTATCAGCAGATGGATCGTATGCCTCATTTAAATTAGAGTATGAACCAGTATCCCCACCAATACAATAAATTTTATCACTGACTACTGATGCCGTCAATCCAGATCTTGCAGTAGTAAGTGATAGTCTTTTTGCCCAGGTATCGGGTATTTTTTCACTTCCTAAATACGTCCATCCGCTCTTTGTGCCTGTGGTTTCATACCTTGCTATATAATCTGCTGGAAAAGTCAAACTTCCGCCACCTCCTCCCATTTCTAACCAAACTGCTGCCGTTGTTGTCGCATCAACGCAGATATAAGATTTATCCGCAGTTGTGTCAATCCAGATGCTTCCGATTTTATACCCGTCGCCTGCATCCTCGTTGACCGTCGGCGCAGAAGAAGCGTTAAGATTATAAGGTATGCCTAACGGCGTCTGGGTTGTTGTTGCCATAATGCCCCTCCTGTTAAGAAACTTCTACGTCAAGAGTGCTGCCTGTTGTAACTTTCCATGAAGTATCCGCTGCAGTACAAACTACCCTTACACAATCGTGCTGATTTTTTGAGGCTAAACTTCCTGCTGCCTTAGTTATCAAATCTCCAAATTGAATTGTGTTGCCTGCTGCTGCTATAAGTTTCCAGCCAGTCGAAGTTCCACCAACAACTTCAACTATTGATCCAACTGCTGCAGTAGCGGGAAGAGTAACCTCCCAGGTTCCTGCATCATTAGTAATATACCCGTTATTGACTGCTGCGGTTGCGTTTGCTGTGATTGAATTCCACGCAAGAACTCCTGCCGTTGCTGTGCCGACATAAGTTTTTACTGCTTTTTCCGTAGGCACGGCGGTATCTGAATTACCTGCCATTGTGCCGTCAGTAGAAAATTCATCTATTGTTGCGCCTGCTCCGCCTAACTGCAGGCTTCCAAAATCAACATCCGTTGCATCTGTAGATAAATCCTGATCAACTATAGACGCTGCCTCTACTGTCAGGTTACCGGTTAAATCAATTGTGCGATTATCCCCATTTACCTCAATGTTTAAAGTTCTGTCGGAAGTATCATTCTCGTTCCAAACGATATTTAAAATATTAGTATCGTTTGTATCCCTTGTCTGTAATTGCATGTTAACTGAATTTTGCGGTACTGTTGCCATAATTTTACTCCTTTATTTTTTAATTATTTTATGCAAAAATAATAAGTTTTGCGCCGTGATCGTTTACTACTTTCCAGTCTGTGTTAGCGGTAATATTCATAATCTCAATACAGTTGCTGAAATGCCCTGCTTCAATATAACCGCTTGTGCCTGTTGCCGTTGATTTTTCACCGTAATGAATTGTCTGACCGGCATTTTGCGCTATCTTCCAACCGCCTGCGCCTTTGCCGATAACTGCAATGCGTGAACCAAATACAGCAGTTGCCGGAAGCGTTATAACAACCTGCGAGGCGTTATTTGCAACATAACAGTAATCGGGTTGTCCTGCAGTTGCGCCCGTAATCTCAAGAGGAATCATAACCCCTGTCAGGGCTTGCGGCGTATAAGATGTTCCGTTTGCTCTTAAAACTTTGCCTGCGGTATAATCAGCAGATCCTGAAACGTCCGTTAAATCAAAAAGGCTGAGCCTTGATTCTCCGCCTTCGTTAACCACATTATTATGTGTAATATTACACATCTTCAGCATCCAAAGCAGTTTATTTTCATCAATTTGGTTCATCGAGTTTCCTCTTTATTTTATACGTTCTTCAAATTCAATAGATACATCGCTAACCATTGCTCCTGTTGCTGTTGAATCGAGTCGTATTGATATTTCCCTCCATCTCTCATTTGAAGTACAGATAACCGCTTCGTCATCCTCGGCTTTTGTATAAGTAAACGTTTTACCCGACAAACTGGAAGTAAAGGCAGAGTCAACAACCATATGAGTATTATCAGTAACACTTACAACTGTTTTGGTTTGAGAGTTTGAAACAATAGTATCATTCGGACAAAGTTCTGTGGTGAACAATGTACCTGCTCCAGTAACACTTGTTCCGCTGCTTGAGATAGTACCTGTGCCTGTTCTTGATGTATTTGAAATAGTTTTGTCAAGAAGAGTAATAGGAGTATCACCTACATTCATTCTGCCGTATGCTCTTATCCTAATAGTATTTTTATAGTTTAGAAATATCCTGCGCAGATACTTATCACTTGTAGGATTACCTATACTGGTAAACGGAAACCATATAGTTCCTGCTATTGCTCTGTAATTGTTAGGGTTAATGTATTTGGGTTGGTTCGTGCCGTCGGTAAATATAAGTTTACCGCTTGGGTTACCCGTTGCATATCTATAGTTTGCTCTGGTTGTTTCTTTGCAAATCCAACGTCTTTGAGGTATATCAAAAACATAAACAGTACCCTCTGTTATATTTGATACATATAACCATTTGAGCACAGGTTGATAACCTAACGTCCACACGTGAGCAACTCTACTTATGTCGTTCCATTCTGCATTCAACTGTGTCGATAGATCCTCAATCGCTCCACCCGTAAACCTTGTTAACCCTGCATATGTGAGAATAAAAACTTCTCCTCCAAATACCGCAGCGCATTTAACTGTGGGCATACCTGTTATGACGGGGTCAAACTGCATTGACGTAATCCCGCCA
>JAQTVR010000014.1 GCA_028706995.1 Dehalococcoidales bacterium | reverse complement strand
AACCGCTATTTTTATTTATTAATTAATAAAATATGACACGTTATATCAGCTATGGGAAGGTATTGTGTACTAGAACAATGTTCTATTGAACGTAAGGAGTTGAAATTATTTGGTTTTTCTTTGTTTCAACGAGATATTCTCGAGATGTTATTGAAGAATGGAGGAGAGATTACAATGAGACAAAACCTCATATTTCATTGAACAATATGACTCCGTTGGAGTATGCTAATAAAGCGACAGAATTCTAATAGTAGGTAATACTAAGCACGGGGTAAGGTCATCGCACAACGACATATTGTTAATATTTGAGGGGCAGCTTTTATTTAAATCGATAGGTAAAATAAAAAACCCTCTCAATAAAAGAGAGGGTTTGTATACATCGACTTAAGTCTAATGTTTTTACGTGTTCTTCCACTTTATTTTTACTTCTCTACCGCTTTCTTCAGATGAAGCATTTTCCAGTTCATCGAGCTTTTTAGATAGATCTTTCAGGTCATTGGTAGATGATTTCTTGTTAAACTCAATCCCATAACCGATAAAGAAATCCAGGAAGCTCTTCATCAGCTTCTTGGTATCTTCCTGGAAAGCGGAAACTTCCTCTTTTGTGACGAAGTTTTTCTGCCTGACTTCGACTTCCTGCATAAACTGCCTGATTTCTTTCCTCAGTTCTTCTATTTCGGCACTTGTTGTATCTTTCAGTTCTTTGGGTTTTTCTCCCAGCTGGTCGTTGATTAAAAATTCGATAAACTCCGCTTGGGATAAATCCCCGCGATTTTCATTTATCTTATTAACAAGGCCTGATGGCACTATCATCATTTTCTTATCAGACATTCCGCTCTCCTTTGAATATTTCCTTTATACAATTATAAAAGTAAATCTAAATATCCTCATTTTCCCTTAATTCCAGCGTAGTAAGTACCGCATCTATACTTCTTAGAAGGTCCAAGCCCTTGGCAGTGACCCTATAGGTAACCGAAGGGTTGCCGAGTTTTACCTTATCTATCAGTTCTCTCTCCAGGAGGAAATTAAGATATTTTTGCAATTGAAAATAGCTCATGTTGACACTATACATCATCTCGGTCTTTCCGGCCTCACCGAGCCTGAGCATATCTGCAATTATTTCTATGCTAGACCTTCTGCGGTCTAAATTCATCAGTATACCCCTACATAATACCTAGTACTATTATACTACATCTGTCAATAGGGGTAAATTTAATTACAGGCATATTCCGTTAGTTTTATTTATAGAATCATCCCCATGTACCAATTTAAGATAACATTGCCCCACAAAATAGTAGCCATCGCAGCAATGGAAAGAAAAGGGCCAAAAGCTATGCTCTGTTTGCGGTCCTTTATACGTGCGATGATCATAAACGAAGCTACAAGCCCCCCTATAACTATAGCCATCAGAATTGCAACGAATATCAGTGGAAAACCGACGATCAATCCGATAATCCCCACCATCTTAACATCGCCCTCCCCCATTCCCCCGCGTGATACCAGGGCAATCAGAACAAAAATACCGAATCCAACCGCTCCTCCAAGAAGAGAACCGACTATTCCTGTTGCCCAGCCCAGATCAGCGAAATGTTCGCTTATAGCTATCGCAGGAGCAAAATTTAAATAAGGAAGGAATATACTTATAATCAGGGCGGTTATTGCACCGGGGTATATGATTTTATTAAGGATGAGACGACGCTCTATATCAATAAAAAATATCACCAGAAACAGGCTGAAATAGAAAAGAACCAGAGCCAGTTCTATGCTTAATCCATAGAAATAGTATAGTAACACAAAACCGATACCAGTGCTCATCTCAACCAGTAACATGCGTTTAGAAATATCGTTCTGACAATACCGACAGCGTCCTTTTAATGCAATATAGCTAAATACCGGGGCCAGATCCTTCACTGCCAAACGTTTATTACAGGCGGGACAATAGGATGGTGGCGACAATAAAGACTTGTTTTCGGGAAGGCGATCTATACAAACGTTAAGAAAACTACCGACAGCCAGTCCCAATAGCAAAAATATGATCGTATAAAATATGCTCATAGCTCACCATTGTGACTTATTTTGCCTGTACAGTCAAGAACATAATAACCTCAAAATGACTTCAATCCGGCCATTAAATAAGTACATAGATAATATCTAAAAATATTTATAAAAATCTATTTGCCCAAAGACACCATTTTCCGCTAAAATGGTATTGCTTTAAAGCATTGAGAGTTCTAAACTATGTATGATAGTCCGGTGCTGGTACTCAATCAGAGTTATGAACCTTTAAACGTCTGCCATGCCAGAAGAGCTATAGTGATGGTTATTCAGGGCAAGGCGGAGATGCTGGAAAACGGCATGGGGTTCATTCATTCGGCTAACGATTTATTTCCAATCCCCTCGGTGATCAAGCTGGATTTTTTTTTAAAACGCATACACAATGCAGAAAGAAAATTGACACGGCTCGGTGTTTTTCACCGCGACAACTATACCTGCCAGTATTGTGGAAAGACTGATAAAAAACTGACCCTGGACCATGTAATACCACGTTCACATGGTGGTCAACATATATGGGAGAATATTACCACTGCCTGTGTCCCATGTAATCTCCGTAAGGCCGGTAGAACCCCGGAACAAGCGAATATGAAACTGAACACTCTGCCGGCTTATCCAAGGGATGGGCTGCCTTTTTTTATACCCAGGTATTACCGGCAAGGCCTGAAGGAATGGCAGAAATACCTCGAGCCGTATAGCCGATAACATAATAAACACCTGTTTATGACTGATATCTCATGGGATTTTTAAAGTTAATTATAAGTCTTTTTCTTACTGATCACAGCCACTATAGTTCGACAGGCTCACCATGAGCGGCTTCCGTAATCCATTTTCCGCTCGCTTTGAGAGCCCGTCGAAGGGAAAAAAGAGAGTGAACTATCACTAACCAAGATTATGAGAACCGTCTTTATTAACTACTTGCCCTTAGAACGCCTTCTCTTTTTCTTAGCGGGTATTTTTTCTTTTTCTTTAACTTCGGGAATAACTTCACTGACCGGCATTTCCACCCTGGCGCCGCTCTCTACTTCGAGCAACACCGTCCCTTTAAGGGGATTACCCCCTACCACAACCGCCGCCCCTATAGATGTCTGGATATTCTCACCATTTTTCAACATCTCTTTTTTCATATCGCGATACTGCTCGTATTCATAGCCTAAACAACATAATAAACGCCCACAGGTACCGGATATTTTCATCGGATTCAGTGGTAAATTCTGTTCCTTAGCCATTTTTATAGAAACCGGATTGAACTCGTTCAAGAAATTGGCACAGCACAAAGGACGCCCACACCGTCCGTAGCCACCAACAAGCTTGGCTTCATCACGGGGGCCTACCTGGCGCATCTCTATTCGCGCTTTCAACTTATGGCTCAGCTCACGCACGAGCTCACGGAAATCGATTCTGCCTTCCGCACTAAAAAATATAGTCAGGTGATTGCCGTCCAGATTATATTCGGCAGATATAAGTTTCATCGGCAGCTCCATTTTTCTGACAATACCCGCACATTCAAACAGGGCTTCTGCTTCCTTAGCCTCGAGCTTGGCGGCGTTCTCCATGTCTTCATTGGTTGCCTTGCGTATCACCGGTTTCAGTGGCCTTGTAACCATATTATCGAAGACCTTGATAATATTTTTAGCTAGTTGTCCTACTTCCATACCGCGCGCTGTTTCCACTACAACACAGTCATCTATTTTAAGTTCAATACCCGAAGGATCGAAGAAATATATCTTGCCGGCTTTCTTGAACTTGACACCGACAACATCTACCATTAATATTTCTGTAGACGATTCGTCTTTTTTAAGCTTTTCAACCGGCACCTGGGTTGATTCATCGTTGAACCCCTCATTTGATCCTTCGTTAAGAAACTCAGGTAATTCTTCATTTTCGTCCATTACTATCACCTCTTAGCAATATCTCTTGTTCTTACAGGAACATCCAGCATCAACACTTCCAGTGTCAAGCGGGGATTAGCGTTCTGATTCAATTGTTCTTTTGCATCCATAATACTCTTAATGGAACCCCTGATAATTAAAAGATCATTATTATTCGCTAATTCTATCAGTTGATTTTTTATGTCGATATTAACAATCTCTTCCCCCAAACCGATTTTCAACAATAATATATCGCGCCATAAATCAAGCCATATATCCAATATATCGAAGGCTATAGCTCTTTCTTTGCCAAACTGCGTCGCAAGTACGGCCGCATAACTAAAGCGTTCATCAAGGTTGCTTTCCATCATCTCCAGGATTTTTTTCCTCTTTTCACCGAAACTCTCAAGAATTTTCTCATCCTGAGTTGCCGATATAGCCCAACCAAGGCATCCGCGGCTGAGCCTGCCCAGCACCTTTGCCTTAACCGATTCAATGCCATAATGTGTAACCAGGTAATTCTCTATTTCAGCAACCGGGACTGTATTTAATGACAGCTTTTGACACCGGGAAATTACTGTTTCGGGAAGAAGACTTATATTTATCGTCAGCAGGATAAATACCGACTGGGTTATCGGTTCTTCCAGCGTTTTTAAAAGGCAATTAGCCGCCTCGATAGACAAGAGTTCTGCCCCCTTGATAATAAAAACCTTGCGTTTCCCTTCGAAAGGAAGCAGGCAAACCATATGTTGTATCTGCCTTATCCGGTCGATACCGATTTCAACGCGAGATATGCTTTCGCTTTCATCACCCTCTTGCGTTAAAGTGATGACCTGGATATCGGCATGCTTCCCTTCTTTTATCTTGACACAAGTTTTACATTCACCGCAGGGAGGATTTTCTTCACTGCAATTTATAGCCTGTGCTAAATCCATAGCTAAGGTCATCTTGCCGATATGCCGGGGCCCGGTAATTAGATAAGCATGCGCAAGACTATTTTTTTCCAGGCTACGCTTAAGCAATGAAATAACGCTGTCTTGCCCGACTACCCGCCACATATAACAATGCCCCCTGTTTTATTTATCATAACAGGTCGTTTCTAATAAGATCCTGAAGGATTTCGCGCTTGCGTATAATCCTTGCCTTCCCTTCTTTAACCATGACAATAATCGGCTTGAGCGAAGCATTATAATTGCTGGACATTGGCACACAATAAGCACCGCAAACAGGAACAGCAATAATATCACCGGCTATTACTGGCGGCAATTTAATTTCCTGTATTAAAATGTCCGCGGATTCACAGAACTTCCCAGCTACGGTAACCGGCTCCGTATCTTCGTCGGACGCCTTATTCGCCAGTATCGCTTCATATTCAGCTCCGTAGAGCGCGGGGCGAATATTATCAGCCATGCCGCCATCTACCGAAACATAGTGTTTCAACTCTGATATATTCTTGGTCATGCCTACGCGATACAGGGCTACGCCCGACCTGGCAACCATTGCCCTGCCCGGCTCGATGGTCAGTGAAGGCAAGGGCATATCCAGTGCGTTACACTTGCTTATTAACCTGGATATTATCGCTTCAGCGAACTGAGATATTTTTATATTTGGGGAATTAACAGTATATCGAACAGGAAAGCCTCCACCGATATCCAGTTCCTCAAGTTCGAAACCGTATTTCTTATTCATTTTATCGGCAAAGTCCAGCATAACTTCAATTGTTTCAACATAAGGCTGAGTTTCTGTAATCAGCGAACCGATATGGCAGTGGAGACCGATAAGGTTTAAACTGGCTGTTGCCAATGCCTGTGATACCGCTCTATCGGCATCGAAAAGAGGAAATCCGAATTTACTGCCGACGGTCCCTGTAGTAATGTGTTTATGTGTATGAGGATCTATCCCAGGAGTAATACGTAAAAGTATATCGGGAATATGCCCGGACTCCTCAGCCAGTTTCGCCAGCAACTTGAGTTCATCGAAACTATCGATCACGATCCGCGCAATGTGATTCTTAAGAGCCATCCTTAGCTCGTCCACCGATTTATTATTCCCGTGTAAATAGATCATGTCTGCCGGGAAATCAACGGACTTAGCAATAGAGAACTCCCCGGCGGACACCACGTCGAGACCTATGCCTTCTTCCTTGAAGATATTGGCCACTGCCCGATTCAAAAAAGCCTTACTGGCAAAGATCACCATAACTTCTTCATGTCTCTGCCCGAATTCACTCTTGAACTCGCGGCACATACTGCGCAGCGTATGCTCATCGAATAAGTAAAGTGGTGTACCGTATTCATTGGCCAGCGCTATTGTATCGCATCCACCAATAACCAGATGCCCATCTTTGCTGATTTCAGTGGTCAGTGGAAACAGCGATATTCTAGGTATCATAATTCCTAAATGATAACAATACGCTGTGCCTTAAGTCAATTAATTTTAGGGAACATGTAGGGCGATTAACATTGTATCAATATATTAAACAAGGGAGAAGAATCATTCGTGTTTATTTGTTTTTTAATCTTCCAGTCCACTTTCTTGTAATTGACCGCAGATTTTATCACCAGTCTTTATAGATAGAATGTTCTGGCTTTTGAGGATAAAAAATATATCCCTGAATATAGAAAATGGCTATATTTAATGCAATAAAAATAGAAGAAACGGTTGACAACTGTATTACCGGCATGTTAAGTTAATACCCGTTATACGTGATCATTTTATAAATTTAATAAACAGGAACAGACATTCCTGAGAGATCAGGATTAAGTCGGGCTCAATTTGAGACAGCGTAAAAACCGCGGGACCATAAAAATCCTGCGGTTTTTTATAATACCGGAATATAAGGGAATATTATGTTGACAATAAAATCAAAAGCAGCTGCCCTTTCCATTGCTTCTAACACATTATTAATACTGCTTAAACTGTTTGCCGGGATAATCACCGGAAGTATCAGCCTGATCGCAGAAGCCATACACAGCTGCATGGACCTGGCTGCAGCGGTTATTGCTTTTGTATGTGTCAGGGTTTCAGATAAACCTGTAGATAAAAAACATCCCTTTGGTCATGGAAAAGCTGAAAATGTCAGCGGAGTGATAGAAGGGGTATTAATACTGATTGCCGCCGGCATAATCGTAAATGAAGCCATCCATAAAATAACACAAGGCGTAGAACTTAAAATCGTTGAAGTAGGTATTGCCACAATGGCCATTTCTATAGTGGTAAACATACTTGTTTCCAGATACTTATTAAAAGTCTCCAAATCAACAGATTCGTTGGCCCTGGAAGCAGACGCTGTTCATCTTACTACGGATGTCTTAACCATGTCCGGGGTACTACTCGGACTGATTGCCGTTAAATTGACCGGAATAGAAATCATTGATCCCATCGTTGCCTTATTTGTGGCTTTATTGATCGTAAAAGCTGCTTTCGATATTATCTGGAAATCCTTTGGGGGATTAATGGATGTGAGTTTGCCTGAATCGGAAAAGGCAGCTATAGAGGCTTGTCTCTTAGAACATAACAATCGTATTGTTGAATTTCACAAGTTGCGCACTCGAAAAGCAGGAAGTCAACGACAGGTAGACCTGCATCTTGTAATCCCAAAAACGGCCAGCATTGAAGAGGCTCATAATCTTTGTGACCACCTGGAGACGGACATCGGGAAAATACTACCTAACACTGTAATAAATATTCATGTCGAACCTTGCGAATCGACGTGTGAAGATTGCAACGTCATCTGCGACCATAAGAAAAAAAGCATATAATGCAAAAACAGGAAGTTTAAAAACTTCCTGTTTTGATTCAGGATAATGTATCTATGAACTTATTATTTCTTTTTTATTGCCGGTTTTGCTGCTGGTTTGGCTGGTGCTTTGTGACCCATTATTAATCCCCTTTCTAAGAATAACTTAAATTCTTAATCATCTTTTTATTAGATATATAAATTATAATTATACTAAATATTCACTATAAAATTCCATTTATTTACCAATATATTAAAAACTCACTACCGGTAATAACATTTGTAAAACATCATTCCGCCATGTCGAAATTCCAGTATTCAAATCAGACATCAGTAAGTAACGCTGACTCTGGTTTAAACTTTCCATTTCTAAAGCGATATTTCGTATATTCTCCGGTAAATAGTAAAATGTAACCTTGTGACCTGTGCTTCCGGTAATAACCTCTTTTTCTATAAAATTTTTAAGAGCTTTCTTTATATTACATTTTTCTCTACTTTGTCCAACAGCAGATATAACAGCCGTTTCGCTGAACTGGGTATACGGATGTTCTACAAAAAAAAGAAATACCTTCAAGCTAATAACATCATTGGCATACTTTCTAAGAAAATCATCAAGTTCTTTGGAGATAGGATTATTACTAACTACCATTATATATTTACCTCCTCCCCAATGTTTTATAGATAAATCTTTCTTAATACTCGTTCATTACACCTGAACCACCGGCACCTATTACCTTAGTTTTAACCGGACCAGGAACATAGCCGTTTGTGTTATTTTTCATTACTCTCCTGCACTAAATTGTCTAAAATAATTTCCCCATTATCCTGGAAATGTAATTGGCATTTCTTGAGTGTTTCTCATTATTCCTTAACTTCCAAAGTAATAAACCCACTCCTGCAGCATACATGGGATTGCTCAGAGCGTCTGAGACACCGGATAATCTTACCGGTACGCCTATCCTGGCCGGTAAACGGGTTGTTTTTCCCGCCAGTTCAGCAAAGCCCGGAATATTAGCGGCTCCGCCACTTAATATCATACATAGAGATGCCACATTCGGATAGTTAATTTCCGATAATTCTATCATTATCAATCTCAGTAATTCCGCAAGTCTCGTGGTTATTATCTCGGATAACTTATCGTAAGGAATACTAAAATTATCATATATTATATCTTTACCATTTTGCCATGATTCAGCATCTGGGATAACACTACCATATTTCTTCTTAATATCTTCAGCCAGGTCATAGGATATGCCCATGGCTATCGAAATATCGCGTGTTACCTGATAACCAGAAACCGGTAATACAAAAGCATGGTAAGCGCTACCATTCATAAAAACGACGACATCGGTGGTGCCTCCCCCGATATCCGCCAGTATTGCCCCGTCCTGTTTTTCCTCTTCTGTCAGGACGGCTTCCGCGCTGGCCAAAGGCGCAAGTACCAGATCTTCGACCTCGACACCATTACTGCTTACACATTTTATCAGGTTCTGCACCGATGTCGTAGCAGCCGTTATTATATTAGTTTCAGCATCCAGGCGATTGGCATACATACCTACCGGGTTATTAATCCCCGTTTGCCCATCAAGAGAATAAGAGCGTGGGATAACGTGAAGCATTTCCCTCCCCTGGGGTAATTCGATATCCTGGGCTATTTCAAGCACACGTTCTAAATCCTGTGGTGAAACGATATGCTTACCATGCGATATCGAAATAACCCCGTGATTATTGACCGAACCTATATGTTTACCGGTAACTCCTACACATGCCGATTCCAACTTATATCCGGCCGATTGTTCCGCCTTTTTTACAGACATCTGTATGGATTTTTTAGCCTCGTTAAAATCAGAGACCATGCCCCTATGTAAACCTCCTGAAGGAACAACCCCTACACCAAGAACAATGGGCAATCCCGTATCACCCACCTCCGCCATGATAGTACAAATCTTAGTTGTTCCGACATCGATTGCTGCAATCCTGTTCTTTTTCATAGATATTTTTACTAATCCTCCTTAATAACTTGGAACAAGTTCTTCGATCTTCGTTTATTCTCTCATTCCTACTATACAATATTTCCAATTCCAATTTTTTTCATGGACTGCTCTTAAATTATATTAAATACTAATCCAATGCTGTTATATCGTCAATTATTGTCCTTTCCATTTCCAATAAAGTTCCATTAAGTTCCATATTATTTTATTTTGGTATATATTAATAATATTCCAAAGTAATTGATAATCGTCATTCTTTAGTAGTACAATGTATTATTATAAAAGATGGTGTATTAGAACATGGCAAATGATATAAATCACAAGCGCTTACCTCCCTATATATCATACAGGACATTTTTAAATTTCGTCGAAGGAATGCAACAGCAAATACCATCTCGTATTGATCGCAGCTACTGGAACAATACTCTATCCGGAAGCACCGGTACTCAATTAATGGCTGCATTGCGCTTCCTTAAACTAATTGATTCCAATGGGAAGCCGTCCAATCAACTGAAAACTCTTGTTGAGGCTAAAGGTGAGCAAAAGGCTATAGTACTCAAAGAAATTGCTGCCAGTTCATTCGGATTTATATTCCTGGGTTCGCTGGAACCTCAAAATGCCACCTATGCGCAACTGGAAGAACTCTTTCATGATACATTCCAATGTACCAATGACGTAGCCAGAAAATGCATTAAATTCTTTATTGCGTTATCAACTGATGCAGGAATCACTTTATCACCCTTTATAACCAAGCGCTCCAAATCTTCGTATACTCATACGACATCTGGAACAATTAAACAGAGGAAAAAGAATGGTATTACTACAATGCGGAACCTTGTAGTTCCACAAGATAAAATGGAACTACCATCTCAAAATCACTGGAAGGAAATGCTTCTAAATAAGTTCCCTACATTTGATCCAAGCTGGAATGATGAGGTTAAACTGAAATGGTTCGCTGCTTTTGATGAATTGATCAAACGCAGCCCGTCATAATATTCCCTTAAAAACAGTACTGAATACTGTCAAGTATAGATCAGGCTGGATATTAGTAATAACCTTCCCATAATTTATCGTTGTGTTTCTATTTTGTCCCATTTGAGTCACTTCTAATCCATCACAAATTTGGCTTTTCTTTAAGTTTTAATGCCCTGCCCTATGTCCCCATCTATATTTTATAGAAAAAGAGTAGTAATTTAAAAAGAACCTTACCTTCAAATCTATACTATTTTTTTCTTTATTTTCATACATAAAAAAGGATGCCCTATTTCCAAGGGCATCCTTTACAAATTTTTTATAAAGTATTTTCGTTATCGAAAATACTTATTTATTCACCATTAGCTTAATAACGACAGCCCTAGGCTGATTGTCACAGCGGCTATTATTGAACCCAGTACGGCAAGAATAATAATAGTTGTAAGTTCCGTGGAAGAAAGAACCTTCTTAACCAGAGTTCTTAACAAGGCTTCCTGTGCTTTCTGTAAGGCTTCTTCAGCTTTCTGGCTTGCTTGGTTGACTATGTCCTCAACAGACGCCTTTACCTGTGCGGCTGCTCTTTCAGCTCTGGCACTGGCTTCTAAGGCTGCTCTCCTGGCATCCTCAGCCGCCCTCTTGGCTTCCTCAATTCTGGCAGTGGCTTCACTGCTAGTAGCCTTCATCGCAGCTTCTGCCGCTTCTTTGGCCATTAAGGCAGCCTTTTCTGCCCTTGCTCCGGCTTCCTCGGCCGCTCTCTTGGCTTCTTCGGCTGCTCTTTTAGCTTTTTCCATCATTGCAGCAGCTTCTTCACCTGCAGCCTTCATCGCAGCTTCTGCTGCTTCTTTGGCCTGTAAAACTGCATTTTCCGCCCTAGTCTCTGCATCATGAGAAGCCTTTTTGGATTCTTCTGCCGCTTTCCTTGCTTCGTCAATACTGGCTTTAGATTCCTTACTGGCAGTCATCATTGTCTGTTCTGCAGCAGCCCTGGCATCAACGGACGTCTTGCTGGCTAATGCAGCAGCTCTTTCGGCGGCTTTAGCTAAATCTTCAGCCTTGGTAACCAGTTTATGTAATGCCCTAGCAGCAGCTTCAACAGCCTGATCGCCGGCCAAGTCGGCCTGTTCGGCCTTGCTGAGAGTTTTCTCTGCCGCCTTAAAGGCAACTGCAGCAGCCTCCTTTGCTCCCTGCCCAGCTTTTTCAGTCTTATCTGCCAGAGGTCCTGATACTCTAGTGGCGGCTTCGATAGCTTCTTCACCGGCAATATCAGCCAGTTCTGCCTTTCTTTCAATTTCTTCAGCTAAACGGTAGGCAGTGCCTGCCACCCTCTTAGCCCTTTTACCCGATTCATCAGCCTTAGTGGCGGTCTCAGCAGATAAATTCTTAGCCAGGTCAGCTTCCGCTACTTTAACCTGTTTAATACTCTCATCAATCTGCTTAATAATAACAATGGATTCGGCTACGGCCCCATCGACATCTCCCTTGGCCATAATAGCTGCTGCTTCAGCTTTTGCTGCAGCTTCTTGCGCCCTCTTTAATGCCTCGGCTGCTGCTTCTCTGGCTGCTAAATCCAATTCTTCTGCTTTCCTGGTAGCTTCTTCTGCCGCATATCTAGCATTTTTCGCTGTCTCTTCAGCCTTGGCTGCTGCATCTTCCGCTCTGCCTACTGCCTCAGCTGCTGCTTGAATAGCAGCTTCCGATGCCTCTCTGGCTGCTGCTGAAGCTGCCTCAGCCCTTCTGATAGCTTCCTCAGCCCTCTTCATGGCTTCTTCTGCCCTTCTGGCAGCGTCAGCGGCCGCTTGCTCTGCCGCTCTTGTAGCCTTTTCCTGAGCCTCTTTAGCTATTTTAGTCGCTTCAGCTGCCGCTTCTTTAGCCGCTTTTACAGCTGCAGCAGCATCTAATTTCGCAGCAGCTCCAGCTGCTTCAGCTTTCATTACTGCCTCATCCGCTGCTAATTTAGACGCTTTCACCGCCTCCTTGGCAGACCTATCGGCTTCTTCTGATTTTGTTGCTGCTTTTTCAGCCGCAGCAATTGCTGACTTAGCAATATGTTCAGCCTTAGCCGCTGCTTCAGCTGCTGCCCTGGTGGCATCTCCGGCAGCTTTTTCACCAGCTTTACGCGCCTCTTCAGCTCTTTTTTCTGCTTCATTTGCAGCCTTGGTTGCCGCACCCGCTGCTTCTTTAGAAGCCCTGGCAGCTTCTTCTGCTCTTCTGGCTGCTTCAGCTGCTGCGCGGATATTATCATCCATTTCATCAAGAATTTGCGGCAGCGGCTTCCGCATTATTCTAGGAGATTCTTCTTGCTCCATCCTCTTATCAATCCCTTTCTCTGTCACCCCTTATACACCTCCTTTCGTTAATTTCTTTTAATATATTATTTAATTAAATAGAACGAAAACTAAACACTATTTATATTTCTATTTTACCGATCATGGCGCTACTAGCAAAAATAAAACGATTAAAAACCTATAATTATTACTATACCCAACGGATTATTATCGTTAATATAAAAGGTGATGCTAGCTTAGATGTCCACGGTTTATTTAGAGCAACCGTTGGCTTTTACTACCCGGAATTAGCCGGGAATACTGCGGATTGCTTTATTTCACCCGCCATTTATGCTCACCTTCCTTTCTGTTACTGCCCGCATATAAAACATAACGGTTTTTGTACTAAGTCTAATCTACATACTTATGCATATTATATTGTATGAAATTAAACCAGTGCAATATATATAATATGCTGTTTTTTTATCTTTGTAAATGTTTTTAAATATAAAATGGAGAAATTTTTTTAATAATCATCCATCGTTATTTAAGCAAAGAAATATACTTTTCAAAAAATAAATAAATTCTTGACAATACTACTTATATAAAATAAGATTATCTTCATATATAAATATGATATAAACTCCGTTTAATAGGGAGGGAATATGTTTTTAAAGGCTAAACAGGTCTTTCGGCCATTTCCGGTTATTTTTATTTTAGCGTTACTATTTATAACCTCATTACCGGTATCAGCCGCCAGTAATATAACCCTGTCCTCAAACACAGGAGCCCCCGGCAGCACTATTACAGTTACAGGTTCATTCGATACAGTGACCACAGGCGCGGCTACTATTTCTTTCAATGGCACTTATATGGGATTGGCTAATATCAGTGCCGGTTCTTTTACTGGTACATTCAAGGTTCCGGCTCTTCAACGCGGCACGTATTTAGTTTCAGTAGAAACCGCAGGCAGTAGCGAAAGAGTTTACACACAATTTACGATTGTCCCCAAGATTATCATCAGCGCCAGTACCGTCTATGTCGGCGAGCAGATATCCATTACCGGTAACGGATTTAGTATGGGACCCGTTTCGTTTTATCTGGATAACTCTTCTGCTCCATTGATAACAACCAGCACCGATGTATCAGGAATACTTACCCCGATTACTATAACAGTTCCACCCGCCAATAAAGCTACTCACATCCTTAGAGCTGTAGATGTAACCGGGTTTGCCAGTTCGACCTATGCGACCTTTGACGTAATACCTAAGATAGCGCTAACAACCTTAACCGGTAGCGCTGGAGACCAAATAGGTGTTACCGGCACCGGCTTTGCTAGCTTGTCCCAAATTACTATCAAATTAAATGGCACAGCTGTTAATAACCTTTCATCAATAAAAACCGATAATACCGGCAGTTTTAGCACCACATTTACTGTTCCCTCTACAATCTCTAGGGGGGATTGTTCTATCATGGTTACTGACAATGATAACAATTTCACTACAACTATTCTGACTATAAGACAAAGTATAGCCTTAAGTGAAACTTCAGGTTCAGTAGGCGATACCATAACCATTAGCGGGACAAGCTTTGCCGCCAATAAGACAGTCACTATATACTTCTATTATGAAAAAATAACTACTGCTCAAACGAATTCTTATGGTTCATTTACCGTCGATATTACTATCCCTTCGATAGCTCAAGGAACATATACTATTAAAGCTATGGTTGAGGACGAATATGGCAATCAGGCTACGGCTACTTTTACTATTAAACCTAAAATCGCGCTCGGCACTGATTCCGGGGTTTATGAAGATACAATAATTATCACCGGTACAGGATTTTCAGCCGGTAACACATTTGATAATAATATTACCTTTAACCTTGATAATACTACCGCTCTGAACATCGAGAATGTTTACACCGACCTTACGGGCAGTTTTACCGCTACCTTTATAATCGGAAATTGGGTAAATGGGAAACACGCAATCACAGCTGAAGACGATTACGGAAATATAGCTGAAACAAACATTAAAGTAACCGCCTACATACAACTTGATATTGCTACCGGTGTTGCCGATGATATAGTAAAAATAACAGGCACCGGTTTTGCAACGGGTAAACAAATAACCATTAAATATAATGGCGTAGTCATCCCGGCTACTCCTACTACCATTACAACCGATACAAATGGCGGTTTTACCGCTTCTTTTACCGTCCCGGATACGGCTGCCGGCACTTACACAGTAGAAGCCGGTGACGGCACAAATTCAGCCGGTAAAAGTTTCGTGACCACAATAGAAACCGATCCTCCTGCTGCCTTTACCTTGATTTCACCAATTAACAGCTCAAAATTTAAACAGCCGATAACCTTTAACTGGAGCGCTTCCAGCGATAAGAATGGCGTCACTTATGAGTTAGAAATAGCTACGGATGCCGGTTTTACGTCGATAATCATGGGTAAAAACGGGCTGGCAACAACCGAATATACAATGGATGATGAAGCAAAATTGAATTCGGTCAGCGCTAAGAGCCCTTATTACTGGAGAGTTAGAGCCATAGATGGGGTCGGTAACACCAGCGACTGGACCACAGACACATTTATTGTCGGTTTCATCTGGTCTTCATGGTTAACATATCTCCTGTGTGGTATCGTAGCCCTGCCTATTCTTGTAGTACTCGGCATTCGGGTAGGGAAAAAATTGGCTACCTCCCGCGATGATAGGTCATACAACTATGATATAGATATAGAAGATCGATATAAAGACCAGTATCAGGATAAAACAACACGCGGAGATCGATAATCTGTTAACGTAGGAACTGTTTTTTACCATATATAGAGAAATACTGCCCCCAGAATAAACAGGATCAACCTGAGAATTGGTTTTTGTAAAATTGCAAAAACAACGGGAACGCTATTTGGGCATCTTCAGAGAGAAAACATACTGAGTAGTAGTCTTGAGTTGTCTTCGGAGAGCGGCAAGTTGAGGAGCAAAAATAACGATGTGATAATTCTCCGCAGCCACTGCCATTCCGATTATATCACTGATGAGTCTTACTTCGATCTCGCTTTGACAAACTACCTCTATCCTATCCATTCCAGGGCCGACCTGGATAATAATGGGCAAGAACAATCTAGATTGATTTTCCGTACTCACTAACCCCGCAAGGTAGGTCAGTTCCTTTTTCT
>JAQTVR010000132.1 GCA_028706995.1 Dehalococcoidales bacterium | reverse complement strand
CCGCTAACCGCAGAGGAAATTGCCGGCGGTATTAAAGGGATGACTGCCCGATCCCGTCCGACTTATGCTGGGACACATGATATCGTGAGCGATAGCAGTGGAGGTATTATCGTAATATGGGAAGAGGAGGGAACGCAGAATGCATACCAGGTCTATGCCCAAAGAGTGGACAGTAAAGGGGACCCTGCTTGGAACGAAAAGGTGATCGTCGGGAGTGGAAATTATCAATCTAATTCGATAAGCACGGATGGTTTCGGTGGAGCTTCCCTCGTTCTCAGCAATAGTGATGCAGGAACAGCCTACCGGCAGCACATTAGCCAAGACGGTGAACTGCTGGCAACAACGCTATATTCCCCCAACACGATCAGTGATGGATTAGGTGGTATCATTCGCATCCGCATTGAAGCAATTCCACCTTATGGCGACCCCTCGCTGAAGCGCAATATCATTTATGTCCAGAGGCTGGATAAAGAGGGCATTCCTATTTGGCAGGAGAAGCAGGTATTTTCCACTCATGAACTTTACCAGATCAGTAATCTGAAATATATTGCGGACGGTAGTGGAGGCATTTTCCTATTCTGGCGACTCCAGAAAGGGTACGTCACATATGGCGCTACTTTTGCCCAGAGACTGGATGCAGAGGGCAATATACTATTGGGCGAAAAAGGGCTTGCGGTGTTTGTTGCAACGGATAAGTACCAGGGTAATGCTCAAATTCTCAACGACGGTGAAGGTGGTGTTCTTGTCGTTGCCGTTGTCGGGAACAATGCCTTTGGAGGAAATATGGTATATGCCCAACATATCGATGATAATGGGAGGCTTCTATGGAAAAGCGGAATCAGAATAGACCGTTAAAGGAGACCAGAGAAGAAAAATCTGGAAAGTCCGTAACACTTTATGATGCCGGTGGATTATTTATAATCATCGCTTTGTTCGGGATACCCTTCGGTAGTCTTTTTGATTACCTTTGGAACCTGATCGTTTTTTCGATTGCTTTGCCGCGTCTACTGGGAGATATCAAAATAAAGCTAAGTAAAAAGAAGAGATTAGCCTATTGCCTGTTTATTACGCTGCTGGGTATTGTCATCGACTGGGCTTATTTCGAGTTAACGTGGGATACACATTTCGGAAAAACCGGCATATGGATACCAGCCATGTCACAGGCACTTCAATTTGTCTGGCTTCTTATGCCGATGGTAATGATCTGGTTAGTTAACTTCGCCTTAGCTTATTCATTTCTTAAGATGGAACGGAGGCAGTCAATCGTACTGGGGGCTATCATGGCTTTCTTTACCGCTCCGTGGTTACTGCCTACAGCGCCTTATATTCTGGGATGGGTGAGATAAGAAGGACCAAGAAAAAACTTTTTTATTACCTTTACAACATTGCTGGTAACCGTCAGTGAACGGTGCAATATACTATAGTTTCATCCGTATAATTAATGGAAGTCGGGGAAAACCATAATGAAAAAATTAGCTACTTCTAAATTTACTAGTATTTTACTGTTATTATCCGTTTTAATGTTGAGCCTAGTTGCCAGTTCCTGTAACTCACAGACCGGCAATGTAATAGTTAATATTGATTGGGTGGACTTTTTAAAATTTAACGATATAACCTATCTTCGTGAAATACAAAATAATCCTGTTAATCAGGATAATCTAACCTTTTATACGGAAGTGAAATTTAAAATAGCGGATAACGTGAACAATCCAAATTACAGCAGTAAAAATGGAGATGCCGCTTTTCTGGAAGCGGGCACTAAGATTTATACACTGGCGGGCTACTCGCCAAATTTCCGTCTTGTAGCAATAAAAGACCAGGAATTGTTAATCTATGAAGCTGATACTAATCCCAACGCTAAAAAAGGTAGCGATTTACTGGATATCGGGGACAAAGTAGATTGTATCGATATCAACAGTAGCATCGATGGCAAAACCGAATTGGCATCCGTAAAAGATAAGATGCAGGTTGATCAACTGGTTCAAATGGTACTCAATGCTCCGGTAGACCAGACTCTGCATAAAACAGGAAACGAGCAATATTTTCTAGAGTTCCACCTTATTGATGGGACTGTAACAAAACGGAGTTACTGGCTCGATAGCGGAATCTTGTCACGCGGGATTCAACTTCCTGAAGAATTTAAAGACATTATCAGAATTACTGTGGTTCCGTTAGGAAGCGGAGTTCGTTAGATTCTTTGAATACTTCAAAAGGAAATATAAGAATGAAAAAACTGATATATATTTATATGGCTATCATGCTAGTCGGTCTATTGTTTGTCACTGCTTGTCAAACAAATACTGGTGAAGCCTATACTACGATACCAGTCAAGGATATACCTAAAGTGTGGAATACCGATATTGAAGCCCCTGACGATATTGTGCCTACACCTGGTGGCGGCACTTACCGTGCCAATGTCCATCAGGAAGGTGTGGAGAACCCATGTCCACCGATAGAGTCCACTTCTGTGGTCATAGGTAGTGGTACGGATGCTCTGACTGTCAGCTATCGGAATTATATTCAGACGAGTGCCGGCGAAACAAGAAACAACATCATCCTGATTATGAAGGAAGGCGGACTGTTAAACAGCCAACTTGCGCTCTATTCTACGAATATTCCCGCTGAATTAGAACTTGCCGACGGGGGAAGAGGAGTAGGATTGCCCGGCACACTTGGTGCAATACTGGTAATTGAAATTGCCACTGATGCTTTTCCTGGTGAATATCCTTTAGAAATCGGTCTGATGATTAACGGAAAAGACTATGGGACGATTACCTGTACTATCAATGTCATCCCGGAACAAATCCAATCATGGGACGCTCTTAGGCTCATTCATGCTAGTCCTTACCTGGTAGTTGGTGAGACTAATTTAGCCAACGAAGATTTAAGCCGCAGCGTTGGGCTTTGGCTAATAACATCAGAAGAGGCTTCCGACTATGAAGGATATGCCCAGACTGCTGCTCAGGCCGTCCTCGATCTTTATGATACGTATATTATGACTTTTACCTCGGTAATACTGATACCCAGGGAAGGGGTTGAAATTGCTTATGCTCAAGCTAATTTCGCCACCGATGGAAAGGGGGCGGCAGGTATGACAGGGTCATCTCCTGCGACGCCCGGTTATTGGAAAATTCGAGTTGCTGACCGAAAGCTCACCGAACAGGAATTAGCAATCGCCGAACTCTGGGCTGCTAAACAGCAAGACTTTCCACAGAAAAATCCTTGGAGCAGTCTAAGCTACGATGCAGAAGCACTCAGACAATATATCTCAGATACACTGAATATCCCTTATGAACAAGTACAAATGCCTGAATTGGAAATGGCTGAATATCAATTGGATCAATCATTTATCGATGGGACGGTAGAAATGGCTACCAACCGGAAGTCTCGTAATCCAATAACAGAAATCGCTTTGCATTCATTGCTTGAGAGCGGAAATCTTAGTGATTCTGAAATAGCCATCATAGATTCCATGGTAAACGAGGTGTCTGAAGAGATTAAAAGCCAATTCGCTTTGAAATATGAAGCCGCCGAAAATGTATCAAGGGACTCATCCCGCCACTGGATGGCTTACAGTAGCTGGAGGCCTTATAGACAGTCAGAGGAGTACCAGCAATTGCTAGAATTCTGCAAGGGAAAAGGAAAGACAATTTGGCCGCTGGTTTTGCAAAAGCTTGATTCCGAAAATGCATTTTTTGCAGGTGGACTTATCATTGACATTACTATCCCTGAATATTTGTATTACTTTGAAGATACTGTGCGCCAGAGTAATCTACGGAATGAAGAATTGGATATCATTGCCTATTTCAGAGAGCTTTCGGTATTGTTGCAGGAAAGGAGTCATTAAATATGAAAA
>JAQTVR010000131.1 GCA_028706995.1 Dehalococcoidales bacterium | reverse complement strand
GTGAGATCAGCCAGTCGCGCAGTTTATAGGTGACAGTCCTCTTGCCCCAACCCTTGGCTTCCAGCAGATCGGCTATTTTTACCAGTCCCTCTTTGTCAGATATGCCGTTAAACTGCCCGGAATTAACCACTATGCCTTCATCTATATAAGCTGCTTCAAGCTCTTCCCCGTGCCAGTCCTGCGGAGATATTACTACCCTTATCGGCAAGTTGTATTTCTTAGCAAAAGCAAAGTCTCTTTCATCGTGGGCCGGTACCGCCATTACCGCTCCGGTGCCATAGCCCGATAAGACATAATCGGCGATCCAAACGGGCACTTTATCTCCGTTTAGCCTGTTTGTGACATAAGCGCCGGTGAACACTCCATCCTTTTCCTTTTCTGTGGACAGCCTCTCGATCTCAGTAAAGCGGCGGGTTTTATCTATATAAGCCTCGATTTCGGCCTTTTTGTTCGGAGTGGTTAGTTTGGTTACAAGAGGGTGTTCCGGTGCCAGTACCATGAAGGTTACGCCGTGTACGGTGTCGGCTCGCGTGGTGAAAACCCTTATTTCCTTTTCCTCTACTTCGGGATAATCAAGGGCGAAGGAAATTTCGGTGCCGGTGCTTTTACCTACCCAGTTATGCTGCATTATTTTAATGCGTTCAGGCCAATCCAGTCCTTCGTGCTGCATCAGTTCGTCGGCATATTTAGTGATTCGGAAAAACCACTGCTCGAGGTCACGGCGGATAACCGGTTCATCGCATCTTTCACAGGTGCCGTTACTTAAAACCTGCTCGTTAGCCAGTACCGTCTGGCACCTGGGGCACCAGTTGACAGGTGCTTTGCTGCGGTAAGCCAGTCCATTCTCGTAGAGTTTTAAAAAGAACCACTGTGTCCATTTATAATATTCGGGCAGGCAGGTAATTATCTCTCTATCCCAATCATAGATAGCGCCGATGCTTTTTATCTGATTTCGCATATTTTCAACGTTTTGCATCGTCCATTTAAAGGGGTGAATACCCCGCTTGATAGCGGCATTTTCGGCTGGCAGTCCGAAGGCATCGAAACCGATCGGGTGTAAAACATTAAATCCCTGCATCTGTTTGAAGCGGGCGTGGACATCGGATGGCGCCATGGCGTACCAGTGGCCGATATGCAGGTCACCCGAAGTGTAGGGGAACATCGTCAGCGCATACCACTTGGGTCTGTTGCTATCTTCATTGACCCTGTAGAGATTGTCTTCAGCCCATTTTTGCTGCCACTTATCTTCTATTTCACTCGGAGTATAAATATCTTCCATATTCGAATTCCCTTTCAATTCGTCCTCATTGTAGCAACAAGCCTGTTTACTTTGCAATAGAGCCGGATCGGAACACCTTTGATTTGCCACAGCCATCGCTTAACTGGTATTATGAAAGCCGATGTTAAATCCTATTTTTATCATAATCGGCATAAACGCAGCGATATTTCTCGCCGTAAATATATCCAATGACCTTGTCTATGACATTGCCCTGTGGGCGCCGCTCGAGTATATGCTGGCATATCCCTGGGGAATAATCACCAGTATGTTTACCCATTATGATTTTACTCATATACTCTTTAACATGATCACCTTCTACTTTTTCGGTAGCTATCTATTAAAGCTGATAGGCATAAAAAAATTCTTGATCATCTATTTTGCTGGTGGTCTATTGGGTGGCGTTTTCTTTGTTTTATTGCAGACATTGATGGATCCCGGGGGGTTTGCGTTGGCTATCGGCGCATCGGGGGCTGTCTTTGCGCTGGGAGGCACACTGGCGGTACTGATGCCCAATTTGAAGGTTTTTATTTTATTCATCCCTATACCTGTTCCGCTCTGGATAGCGGTTATTGGCGGCGGTATAATTATGTCCCTCTTCGCCAATGTCGCCTGGGAAGCTCACCTGGGCGGGTTGCTCTTAGGGCTGGCTGCCGGCTATATTATTAAAAACCAGAAAAAACCGACCTATTACTTTTAAACCTATATATTACATAAATTGACTATGTCTTTTTTATCCGGAAAGTATTTGGAGATGACACGTGTCTATTGTAAATAACCTTCGCAAATTATCTCAGGTGATTTTGATTTGTGTCCTGATTTCAGCTTTAGCAGGCTGTTCTTCAGATGCCGGTAATCCCGTAATAGAAAGGGAAACGCTGACACAGGTATCTACTATCGGAGCCTTAATGGAAGGGCTTTACGACGGGGTAATAACTGTGGGCGAGCTAAAAGAATACGGCGATTTCGGTATCGGTACATTCGAAGGGCTGGATGGCGAGATGGTCGTTCTAGATGGTAAATGCTACCAGGTGAAAGATGGCGGTATCGCTTACTTGGTTGATGACTCCTTGGGAGTTCCTTTTGCCGATGTTACTTATTTTGATAACGATTATTCGGAAAAAATTGCCGAAGGCTTTACTTATGAACAAGTTAAAACACGGCTGAATGAGGTTTTTCCGACACAGAATATTTTTTATGCTATAAAGATCGAGGGAACCTTTACCTATATGCAAACAAGAAGCGTTCCGGCACAGGAAAAGCCGTATCCTTCATTGACAGCTGTCACTGCCAACCAGGTGGTTTTTGATTTTACCGAGGTCACCGGATCGATTGTCGGTTTCTATTGTCCCAAGTATGTAGATGGGGTAGGGGTGGCGGGATTCCATTTACACTTTTTGACTGATAGTCTGGACGCAGGGGGACATATATTGAACTTTACGGTTAAAGACGCTACTGTTAATATAGATTATACGTCCGAGTTCTATTTGATACTGCCGGGCAAAGGCAGTGATTTCTACGATACCGATTTCAGCGACCAGTACTCGGATGAAATAGAAGAGGCGGAGAGTTAAGAGAAAAGGATGTGTATTTTTGTGCAGGAGCCTGTGGCGGCGTTGTTGATATGATACTTCCTTCGGTGGCTACTGTGGCATCGTTGGTGGGATTAAAGGTAAAAGCTGTTAAAGTGTCACGTAAGTTATCTGAATCTAACGATGACCAACCGGTTGATGATGCCGGGGATGAAAATGATTAAAATCGCAGTTTATCCTGAGGCTGAAAACGCTAAAAAAGACGTAAAGTAATAGACATATCTCTTTTTCATATAATTCACTTACATACGTCCATTTAAAATAACCTTAAAAAACCAATGGTTATAGAGCTTCCCAAAGTATTATTCCAGCAAATGCAAAACCACGCTGTTCATTTTGGAAAATACCGATAATACTCAGAATCAATTCAAGCACGGCAAGTGGTATCACTATTGGGGGCAGGTAAATAATCAAATAAACTTCGATCCTGTTCAATTTTTTGAAATTCGTTGCTGTTGGTCTTTCTTGACGTCTATAACTTAAGTTCTAGTGATATTACCATTGGAATCAGGCTAGCACTAGATATTATAAAAAACGCATTATCAAGCCGGGAACGATTCCCAGCAGTAATATGCCGAGACTGGAAATAAGCAATGCAGACCTCAGCGCCAGAGATGTTGAAATGGGACCTTCAATGGTCGGCTTGTCAAACCACGTTATTTTTACTACCCGCAGGTAATAGTAAGCTGAGATCACGCTGTTAAGTACGGCAACGATCACAAGCCATAAGAGGCCGCTTGAAGCAGCAGCGCTGAAAATATAGAACTTGGCTATGAAACCGACTGCCGGTGGTATCCCACTAAGTGATAGCATGCTCAGGGTCAGGCCTGAAGCAAGTAAAGGTGATATTTTGCCCATACCATTAAAACTTTTTATACTATCGCTTCGGGTTTTGTTAGTGATGGCTATGATAGCTATAAAGGCAGCCAGGTCGGATACTACGAAGCCAGCCACGTAGAATAGGATGCTGTTTGGCCCTGTGAGGTCCCCAAT
>JAQTVR010000130.1 GCA_028706995.1 Dehalococcoidales bacterium | reverse complement strand
GTTGCTAATAGCGCCCCGGTGTAGCACGCACATTCAATCTGAGAGGCTGATTTCAGGGTTGCGATTTTTAAGTAAGTATCCTCAGAGACATCTTTTTTCTTATTGAATGATAAGTCCATGTGCTGTCCTATGCAGGCATTTATATAATATGAGTTGATGGCATCAAATATATGAACTATAGTTTTTTCATTGATGTCTCTCTCCCTGAGGCGTGCAATGGCTTTTTCACCAAGTACCGGAAGGGTCGTGCCCACGTTAGTAGCAACAGCTGAACCGTATTTAGCACAGAGCGATTGAGGAGAATCATCATCCTCGATGTCATCGAAAACATCGCCGGCAGCCATTAAAAACTGGATGGTGGCAGCTAAAGGGATGGCTTTCCTGAAATCGCTACTTATAGACTCACAAATTATTAAAGGCAACAACATCCATGGCGTATCCTGTTCTGATTGAACAGCCAAAGCGCGCCTTTTCATTCTCAGTGGTTCTTTGATTAAAGCCCTTATCTCAACGGGCAAAGAAGAAACAACAACAGCTATTTCCTCATTTACAGAACTTATTTGTTCAACTTGCCACATTAGACGAGTCTTAACTAAATAATAAGATTTTCAATAAGTAATAGTGTCTAAAGCCAGAGCATCAGTGGTTCAACAGACGCTGCCAATTGCCCTGAATTAGAGGTTGCTAAGCCCAGCCTGGCATGGGTGTTCATAACGGCTGTTTTCTCATGCTGGGTCAGTTTATACTGGCTTATTACATCGTTCGGGTTGGCTAAAAATTGCTGCTTGGTCGTTTCGTCGCTAAATATCCTTTTTATCATTTCCTGTAGAGCCTGTGATTTCATAATAAACCTCCATCTTTTTTAAATTAATGTTCGAGTAACATATGCACTGAGTATAAACCTAATTGTTTCTCGGGTCAAGACATTATTTATAAATTATTTATTCAGTAATTTATCTATTATTTCCAGTAATATATGCGCTTCGAAAGGCTTGGTTATATAATCGTCTGCTCCCATCACGTCCAGACTTAATTTTTTATTCAGTTCATAATCCAGAGCAGTAAGCATGATAATGGGAATATCGCGGGTGAGGGGGTTGGTTTTAATTATATGACAGGCGACATCGCCGTTAATTTTAGGCATCATAATATCCATTAAAATAATATCCGGCGAATGGCTATAAGCCATATTCAACACCTGTTGTCCGTCGTTAGCTTCGAGTATGACATAGTCTCGGGAAAGGATTCTATTTAAGAGCGACCTGACGTGCTCTTCATCGTCGGCGATAAGTATCCTTCTTTTTTCAGTTTTCGATTCTTCTATAGTCATTAATACCTTTCCATATATTATATATATAATCCGGAGATAAATACCATAGTTTTATGTTATTAAAGGTACCATTTTATTAACTATTTTATTAATAGTAGATGCGAGGAAAATATTCACGATTTCCGCATCGAACTGCGTCCCGGCGCATTTTTTTACCTCTTTTACAGCATCATCGACGGACATGGCCGAACGATAAGGACGGTCTGATGTCATAGCATCGAAGGCATCGGCTACTGCCAGAATTCTGGCTCCCAGCGGGATGTCTTTACCGGATATGGTCTGATGCAATCCGCTGCCGTCATAATGGTCGTGGTGGTGTTCGATCATTTCTACTACCTGGTCGTTGACTACCGGTCTTACTATACCTGCTCCTATACTGGCATGAATCATGATGTGTTCGTACTCTTCGCTTGTCAGCTTGCAGGGCTTGTTTTGAATAAGCTGATTGACAGCGATCTTTCCGACATCGTGTAATAAACTTGCCCAGCGTAAATTCTCGATGCCCTCATTGGATATACCGAAGTCTTTTCCGATAGCCACGGAAATATCGGTCACTCTTCGTGAATGTCCGGCAGTATATTTATCCTTCGCTTCCAGCGCAAATATAAGGGATTTGATGGCCCCGAGAAAAATATTGCGAATTTCTTTTTTTTGTTCACCGACCTTTTCCTCGAGGTGTTTCTGATACTCTTCAATTCTTAGCTGGAGGTCTCTTTTATCCAGTGTTCTAAGTACGCTTAAAGAGACCTCATTTAGATTAAAAGGCTTGAAAACATAATCATCGGCGCCGTCTTTCATACAATGTATTGCGATATTAGTATCGGTGACAGCAGTAGCCATGATAACCGAAGTATGAGGATATTCATTCTTTATTATCGGAAGCAGGTCGGTTCCCGATTTAACAGGCATTTTTATATCCAGGATAGCCAGTTTGACAGGTGTACTTTTCAGTATGTTTAATGCATTATCGACACTATCGGCTTCTTCGCATTGATATCCTTCCTGGGAAAGTTTGCGGACAAGTAACTTTCGAATGGATATTTCATCATCGACTATAAGTATTATTTCTTGTTGCTCCATCATATATCTATATGCTCCTGATTAAAAAGTATTATTAAATCGTTTAAATATCATCTACCACGGGCAGTTCCAGAATAAAGGCAGCTCCTTTCCCCAGTTCGCTTTCGACGTATATTTTGCCTCCATGTTCGGTTATAATACCGTGACAAATGCTGAGACCGAGACCTGTTCCTTTACCTACCTCTTTGGTAGTGAAGAATGGAGTGAATATGCGGTTCAGGTTCTTCCCGGGAATGCCGGATCCATCATCGGCGAACACTATTTTTATATGGCCATCGATTTTTTTAGTTGTTATAGTAAGCGTTCCCTTGTTGTGAGCGCCTAGCATTGCGCTTTCGGCATTTATAATAATATTTAAAAACACCTGCTGCATTTGGAAATGGTCGATCATGATTTCGGGTAAGTCGGGGTCGAAATCCGTATTCAATGTGATATTGTTTACCGTTTGTTCGTAAGCCCTCAGTTTAAGAACTTCCGCTATAATGTTATTTATTCGCCCTTTTTGCTTTACAGGAGCATGTTTTCTGGCAAAGGTAAGCAGGTTCTTTACTATGCCGGCCGAGCGCTGTGCTTCTTTATGAATGATATTCAAATCGTCCTTTATATTTAGCGGGGGATTATTTTCCATAATCAATTGTGAAAAGCCGATAATGCTCGTTAATGGATTATTAAGCTCGTGCGCTACACCCGAAACCAGTTCCCCGATAGATGCCAGCCGATCCGATAAAATAAGCTGTTGTTCCAATTGTTTACGCTCGGTAATATCCCTGCCGATATGGACGGAACCGGTCAATTTGCCATCTTTATCGAACATCGGTGAAGTCGATACCTGGAGGTATATTTCATGCTCCGGTAAGAACATTTCCATAACAGCAGGTTTATGGGTTTGCATAGTTTTTTTATGCGGGCAATTATTGAAAGGCTCATCGGACTGGTGGAATATTTCATAACAGCGTTTGCCAATTACATCCTGAGGCCTCATTTTAAAGGTTTCGGCAAAGGTTTTATTTACCCTGGTAATTCGATAGTTTTTATCGTGAATGGATATCAGGTTCGAAATAGAATCGAAGGTGGTCCGCCATTCTTCGGCTACGTTTTTAATCTTATCTTCTATCTGTTTACGTTTGCTGATATCACGTGCTATAACAAGAATCTCTGGAGTCTCGACATCGTTTTCGTTTACAAGACTGCAATTTAATTCTACAGGCACATTCATTCCATTTTTATGGGTCAGTTCCAGTTCAAGTGTCAAAGATTTAAAGGGTTCCTTCTGTGCGGGGTTTATGGATTCCAGTGTCTGTTTTATTGCAGCCATAGCTATCTGGTATGAAAGCGGCGTAAATACTTCTTTCATGCTTTTTGACATTGCTTCGTTAACATTGTACCCAATAAGCCGATTGACCGAGGGGCTGATATAGGTCAATTTTTCCGGGGATTTAATATTCACTGTCCA
>JAQTVR010000129.1 GCA_028706995.1 Dehalococcoidales bacterium | reverse complement strand
CGCCCCATACCCGGGCTATCATTCACCTGGATAACGGAATGAATATTTACTTTAATGACCCGCGCAAGTTCGGTAGAATGCAGTTTGTAAAAGATGGAGAGACCGTACTGGGAAAACTCGGAATCGAGCCGTTAGGTACTGATTTCACGGTGCAATCGTTGACTGAACTCTTAAGCCACCGCAAATCCCCGATTAAATCCGTGCTTTTAGAACAGGGATTGATTGCGGGTATCGGCAATATGTATGCCGATGAAGCACTT
This sequence comes from Dehalococcoidales bacterium, assembly GCA_028706995.1. Lineage (GTDB taxonomy): Bacteria > Chloroflexota > Dehalococcoidia > Dehalococcoidales > UBA5627 > UBA5627. The sequence goes on along the minus strand of JAQTVR010000129.1, from coordinate 3,632 downwards.
TTTGCGGCTAAAATACATCCACTGAGACCGGTAAATACGCTGTCTCAAGATGAAATTCAAAGATTGCATAAAGCTATACAGCAGGTATTACACGAAGCCATTAACAATAAAGGCGCCAGTGTCAGTAATTACTTTCGCCCCGGTGGAGAAATGGGCACCGCCCACAACCACTTCAAGGTTGCCCATCGAAAGGATAAACCATGCCCTGTATGCAATACAATTCTTCAACGCATCCCTATTCACCAGCGCGGCAGCTACTTCTGCCCCTGCTGCCAGAAGGAAGATGTTTAAGAGTATTTGGCTCTATTCATAGAAACCTGCTATAATTAGCTCTCAACATATTTGAGAGGGAAGATAGTTCTAATGACTGAAAAAAAGAAAACAAAAAGCGCCGAAAAGGCCGAGTTAAACAGGTTTATTGAGAACGTTAATAAGAAAGATACAAAACGTAACGGTAAAAAGATAGAGTTTTCATTCGTTAACCAGAAGAGAAAATAGTAAAAAACTATATAGTATTGTTTCTTATTAAGCCACGAATGGGTGCCCTTCTCGCTCGAAATCAGGTAAGTAGAGTTCTTGGGCTCCCATTTTTTGTACCCAGCCGTTTTCCATTCCCAGTTCTTCCAGCAAGTTATAAACTTCATCGTATTCGGACTTCGAAATACTCCGGGAAAGTGACAGGAATTCACCGGCTTTATGCATCGGCTTATATTGAGACATCAGGCTAATGGTTACCTCGGGCGAAAGCCCTTTTACCAGCCATTTCAGGACCTCCCTGCTGCCGGACAAGCCGTTCGGCAAGATAAGATGTCGAATGATAAGGCCACGTTGAGCTATGCCATCTTCATCGACAACCAGGTTCCCCGCCTGCCGGTACATTTCCATGATAGCATCCTTAGCACAGGCAACATAGTTCTCAACTTTAGAAAGTTCCAACGCCTGTTTTTCATCTATATATTTAAAATCTGGCAGGTAAATATCTATGACCCCGTCAAGCTCTTTCAATGTTTCAAGTCTGTCGTAGCCGTTGCTGTTATAGACCAGCGGAAGATGAAGACCCATCGGTATTGCTTCCAGGATAGCCGCAACAATCTGTGGGACGAAATGCGATGGTGAAACGAAATTGATATTATGACAGCCTAGTTTATTTTGCAGATAGAGCATATATTCGGCAAGCCGACGACAGCTTATTTCATTGGCTTTTTGCTTTTGCCAGTCCTGGCTTATCTGGTTGTTCTGGCAATACACGCAGCGCAAATTGCAATTTCCAAAGAAAATTGTCCCCGACCCCTGGCTTCCGGAAAGAACCGGCTCTTCACCGTGATGGTCACAAAATGAGGCAACGATGGGTAACTCACCGGAGTGGCAAAAACCCACCTCTCCCAACAGGCGATTTATACGGCACTTCCTGGGGCAGATATCACATGAAGCCAGCCTTTCATGAAGACGCTTCGCCCGCTTGCTAAGCTCACCCGACTGATATAGGGAAAGGTAATTGAGATTCAAGGAAATAACCTCATATTCAATGGAGTATAATTAAAATTTGAAGAGAAGCCTATTCCTCAGCAAGTTTATCCTGTACCTTATCCAGCAGCACTAAGGCTTCTTGCAGTCTTTTCACGCAACGCTCTTTGCCAAGGACAGCCATGGTCTGGAAAAGTGGTGGAGCCACTTCCCTACCGGTAATCGCCGACCTCAAAGTACCGAATAACTGCCCGGTCTTGACTTCCAGTTTATCCGCCAGAGGCCTCAGTACGGTCTCAAGCGATTCCTCGCTGAAAACAGGGAGTTCTCCAAGTTCACTTATGGAGGCTTCAAGTACCTTCCTGGTCAGGTCACGGGTCATCTTTTTCACCACCAGTATATTTGAGTCATACTTGAGGTTATCGACGAAGAAAAATTCCGTAAGCTCCGATATTTCATTTAATTTCTTAACCCTCTCCTGAACCAGCGGGGCTATCTTCTTAACATATTCGAGAGAAACCGGTCTTATAACTTCTTCGGGCAGTCCCTTCTCCAGGAACGGTATTACCCTGCGTGAGAAATCGTCTACTTTAAGGTCGCGAATATAGATACCGTTCATCCAATCCAGCTTTTCTATATTAAAGATGGCGCCGGTCTGGTTTACACGGGATAATGAAAAGTTCTTTATGATATCTTTTACGGTAAGCAACTCCGTTTTTCCATCCAGCGACCATCCCAGCAGCGACAGGAAATTTACCATGGCTTCAGGTAAGTATCCCCGCTCTTTATATTCTATTATTGATACCGACCCATGCCGTTTGCTAAGCTTGGAACGGTCCGCTCCAAGTAACATCGGCAGATGTGCAAACTCCGGCGGTTTGTATCCCAAAGCTTTATACATTAAAAGATGGCGTGGAGTACTGGAAAGCCACTCCTCAGCTCTTAACACATGGGTTATGCCCATTTCATGGTCATCTACCACGCTTGCAAGGTGATAAGTGGGATAACCATCCGACTTCAAAATAACAAAATCGTCTATGGTTGAGTTCTCAAAAGTTACATCCCCGCGAATTATATCGTGGAAGGTGGTTTTGTTGGCAAAGGGCGTCCTGAAACGCACTACCCTTTTTAATCCGGACATCCACTTTAAAACACCTGCCGGAACAGACAGATCCCGGCAATACCTGTCATAACCCGGCGGCTGCTTTAGCCTCGTCTGTTCATTCCGCATCTCGTCAAGACGTTCAGTGGTGCAATAGCAATAATATGCATCCCCCTGGTCGATAAGACGCTTGGCGGCAGCCTGATATTTAGCAAGGCGCTGTGATTGTACATAGGGTCCGTAATTTCCGCCTACTTCGGGTCCTTCATCCCAATCTATTCCCATCCATCGCAATCCGTCGAGAATTGCTTCGACGGCGCCTTCAACCGTTCGGGCAACATCCGTATCTTCGATGCGAATAATGAAACTGCCCCCATGATGGCGGGCAAAAAGCCAGTTGAACAGGGCTGTTCTTATATTTCCTACGTGTGGATATCCGGTGGGACTGGGTGCATAGCGTACTCTAACTTCGTCATTCATACTTTATATTTTCCTACTAAATACGAAACCCCATAATTTCATAAGACCTTTTATAATAAATTATTCTCTCTATACCCAAGTTAAACTCCTGCACCCGTCGGCTTGGGATTTGTTACTTTTATCTCCGGTTGCGGTACTATTACCACGTATGTACCGGCTATTTTATCATGAAAGCCCTGTTTACGCTTGTCGAAAGCGATCCAGATAAAACCCATAAATAAAACCAGGGTAGATACAATATAACCAAGGTATCTGAGAAAAGCAATGCTTACGGTAACATTAGATCCGTCCGGACGGATTACCTTAATATTAAATAATAAATTCCCCAGTGTTTGGCCTCGCCAGACCCAGAAAATAATAAAGTATGCTACTCCCACCAGCACAGATAACAAATTTCCAAATATCAATTGGGGCAATATTAACCAATCAGAGACACCCGATAAAATATCAGGGGTTTGTAATTTCATAAATCCGAAATACCCATAAGGCATACAAATAGAGGATATGACCGATAAAGCCAGCAAATCAATCATGAAAGCGCCGACCCTTCTCCAGAAACCGGCAAACTCAAGAGCGATTCCCCCCG
>JAQTVR010000013.1 GCA_028706995.1 Dehalococcoidales bacterium | reverse complement strand
GGGGCCTGCCAAGTCAGATCCACATAACCGCCCTTTCTGCTGGTTACGCTAAAATTGACAGGTTGTGCGGGTGAACTGAAATCAAAATGACAATTACGGTATATAAGAGCTGAGGCATTCTCAACCTCATCAAAAGCTGTTAACTTAATATCCACTACGGTATTTTCAGCCAGGCTTCCTGTGTCCCAGGGAATTTGATAATCCCAATCACTTGAATCTGAATCTTCCCCAATCAGGATCCAGTTATTTTCCCCGGCTAAGGAATATTCAACCCTGACCTTGGAAAATGTTCTGTCATAGGCATTAGGATTATCTTTACCCGCTTCTGCCCGGACGACAATTACGTTGTTCTTCCTAAAGATAAAACCATCTTGAATATTGAGATTATTATTAACCAGGGCATTCTTTGCGCTTACCGGGGCTACCGGCGAATTCAAGTCATAAATAAAACCAGATGATCCCTGAGTGACAATGGTGGTATCATCGTTTTTCATTACTACTAGTCTTATATATTTAAAGGACTCCTCTAGAGGCAACCAGCTCACAGAATAAATATCATTTTCCCTGGAAAAGTCAGAACTGTTCTCGGCCGAGCCTTCCAATGGAATCCATGTCCCATCCCAACCGTCAGTTGAATCGCTTGATTTTTCAAACCTGACACCCGTGATGTTTGGATCGTTACAGTAAGCCGTGGCCGGGTAAATTTTGCCCACTTTGCTATTTTTGACTGGCCCAGTAAGAATAACATTACCAGTGGCAGAAAAATCCAAGGTGTAACCGGTTAAAACATCGCTGTAGGTATAATTATTAGCAGCATCAACGGCCTTAAGACGTAAATATATTTCGTTCGGTAAAGGATTCCAGCTATAAGCATAATCTTTCACGCCACTGCCGTTAACCCTGGCTATTTCCTGCCAATTACTCCCGTCGACCGATTTTTCACAAGACATATAGGCCAGGTCAGTATCACCCTCTGCTTTTATGGTAAATTCACCGCTAGAGATAATACTCGCCTGGTTAGGCGAGACCAAGGATGGCTTTTGCGGCACGGCAGTATCAACCACGAATAAATGGCTTGACTCCAGGAACATTTCTATGTTGTTGGCCGCATCTTTTGCTCCAGATATAACTATACAAGCATCGCCATTATCACTACTGGTTTCAATATTTACTTCCCCTGTCCACACAGTGTTAACATAACTTTTCTGAATTATAGGATACAGGGTAGATTTCCCAATTACTTTGTAATATACATTAGGACTCGCTGCTGTGTTCATCGGCCGGTCAAAAACCAAGCTTACAGTTAGCGCTCCTACGTTCACTGGCGATTGTTTACTCAGACTCACTGATGATATCTTGGGAGTGACCTCATATAAGGATTTGAATTTTTGAATCCTGTGGGTGGAATATTCCGTAGTATAAAGTATATTATTATCAATGAACATGCCAAAGACTCCATAGCCAGTACCGCCAAATTGCCCTGGCCCGCTTCCGCTCGTTCCCAAACTACAAACCAATATTCCTTCTTGCGTATAAATATCGACACTATAATTATAGTAATTGCTTACATAAACATACCCGTTATTGTCTATTTTAATGCTGGTGGCATAATTAAACGGCCCAAAACTAAATAAATATTTATTGTCCTCGTTAAGGTCGAAGACAGCCACATTGTTATAACATGCTACATAGGCTTTATTATCATTGCTAATAGCAATATCATAAGGGTAAGTTGCATAACCATTGCCAAACTCACCGAGATGATTCCCGTTTAGGTCGAAAACCGCGATCTTGCTATTACTATGACTAGTCACATAGACTTTATCATTCTTTATTAGAAGCCCCCCAGGATTTATTAAGATCGACGTACCAAATCTACGCAAGAAAATACCATCCTGATTATATACACATACTTCACTACTGTTATAATTTCCTACATAAATATTACCCAAAGCGTCTTTATTAATACCGACCGGATGATTTAGTTCAGATTGACCAATATAACGTATGAAATTACCGGCCTGGTCCATCTCCACTACACGATTATTTGCTCCTTCGCATACATAGAGATGGCCATTATTACCTAAACAAATACCATAAAGTGAATTTAGCTGACCATATTGGGATCCAGTATAACTATCCATCTTCCCCAAATATTGCAATTTACCCTTTGAAAAGGTAACTGTTTTAACTCTCTCGACTCCAGACTTATTTTTAACTGTCAGTTTCAACTGGTAAACCGCATTTTCATCAGTCGGCAAATTCAAGGTGCCCAAACTGCCGTTTACTACAGGGGTGGTATATGTACCGATCTCCTGCCATTGGTCATTTTTCGCATATTCCAATTTATAGCTGTCAAAATCAGCTCCGCTCGCCGTGCCAGTAATAGCAACAGAATCCTGCGCACTGGCATAATCAACCGGTGAAGTAATAGCTGCCTCTGGATAGGTATAATTAACTTCAAACTTCTGTATCCGGTTATTATAATATTCAGTGGTGTATAAATATCCATCTGCGTCGATATGAATTTTATATGGGCTACCAATCTGCCCCAAGTCTACGCCTGGCCCCACCGCCGTGCCTACAGAGAATCCTTCTTTATGGTAAACTCTAATTGCACTATAGTTATAATCCGCAATATATAGAAGCCCATCCTTACCGATCTCTATATCGGTGGGAACATTAAAGCTCCCGAAACTATACAAATATTTGTTATTATCATTCAAGTCAAAAACTACAACATTATAGGAGTAATAACCGTTACCAACAAAAGCCCTGCCGTTATCATCTATGGCAACGTCATAAGCTCCAATCAGGTTATCTTTACCAAATTCATCCAGATAATTACCTAGCAGATCAAAGATAAGTATTTCATGATTGCCATATTCGGCTACATATAATTTACTATTCTTAACCGTAACCCCTTGCACATTAGTGATTTTAGGATGGGTAATACTGCGCAAGAAATTACCTTCTTTGTCATAAACCCTTACGTTAGTATTACCTGAGCAAACATAAATATTATCGCTTTCATCAACAGCAATACCGTAAGGATATGAGATATCACCTTGCCCAATAGCCTTATAAAAAGTACCGTCACTATTTAATACAGTTATCCGATTGTACCCTCTATCGGCAAGATACATTTTACCATCCTTGCCGGTACAAATACCGATCAGGGAGGAGAATTGCGATCCGGCCCCTGTATACAAGGCTTCCAATCGAGACCGGCCTTTGGAGAAAATTGAAGTTTTAATATTAACAGCCCCATAAGTATCTGTAACAGTCAGTCTCAATTCATACATGCCTTCTTCGGTTTCCGGCAGAATCAAGGTTCCCAATATTCCATTTTGCACAGCTGTGGTATACGTCCCTATTTCCTGCCATTGTCCAAAGCGGGCATATTCCAGTTTATAGCTGGCAAAATCAGGACTGGCAGCGGTACCGGTGATGCTTATCAAGCTGCTAACACTGCTATATGTCGCGGGATTAGTTATGGATGCCTGAGGGCAAGATACAGACAATTTAAATTTCTGAATATTACCGCCGCTATAATCTATTATATAAAGGCCATCGTTCAGGACATGGGTCCTATAAGTATACTGGAAGCTCCCAGGTGCATTACCAGGACTGTCAATACCGATCTGGTAGAGAGGACCCAAATCTTCACTAAAGACTTTAACATAATAACCAATATTCACATAGAGCAGACCATCAGGCCCCTTCTCGATCCCTATCAGGCCGCGGCTATAATTGTCATTAGTATACGCGTATAAGTACTGCCCATTTTTAGAAATATCGAATACATAGACATTAGTGCTGCCATTAACTACATAGGCTTTGGTGCCTTTCACCGCTATATCATAACCTGCATACCCCTGGGCAAAAGTGTAGAGATAATTCCTGTTCTGATCAAAGACCATCACATTACTTTCACTTCTATTCACCACGTAGATGTAACCGCTACTGTCAATAGTGATTGCATATGGGCTGGTGAGCTGACCTGAGCCAAAACTTCCGCTAGAGTTGCCAGTCGGGTCAAAAACCATTATGGATTTAGAGCCCCCATCACAAACGTAAATATTGCCAGTCGCATCTCTAGCCAGACCTAAAGTATAACCGCTTAAAATACCAGTACCAGCGTATTTAATCAGATGCAGGTCATGATCATAAATGGCGATCCGGGCATTGTTAGTTTCCGACACCCAAAGATTTCCACTGTTGTCTTCAACCATATCATCGCTGGATACTGCAGCATCAGCTTTGTTAAGAAGCTGTATCCTACCCTTGGCAAAAAAGGTTGTTCTGGAAATTTCTACGCCATACTTATCTTTTACCGTTAACTTTAATTGATAGATTCCTTCTTCATTTTCCGGCAAGGTCAGGGTTCCCAGTACGCCATCAGTGACTGGCGTCGTATAGGTCCCGATATCCTGCCACTGCCCGAAACGGGCATATTCCAGCTTGTAACTCAAGAAATCCGGGCCGGCCGCAATACCGGTGATACTAATTGAATTCTGCACTAAACTATAATCAGCCGGCGATGTAAGTTCCGCCAGTGGGCAAGTATAATTAACTTTAAACTTTTGAATCCTGTAATTATAATATTCTGTAGTGTATAAATATCCGTCTGCGCCTATATGGAATTTATATGGGTAATAAATTTGGCCAGGAGCGATCGCAGTGCCTATATAGATCCCTTCTTTATGATAAACTAAAATTGAATTACTACTAAAATCCACTATATATAGTAATCCATTTTTATCGAGCTCTACATCAGTTGGGATATTAAAATTGCCAAAACTATATAAATATTTATTGTTGTCGCGCAAGTCAAAAACGACCACATTGTATGCGCCGTACCCATTGCCGACATAAGCCCGTCCTTCATCATCAATAGCAACGTCTAATGCCCCGACTAGATTATCTTTGCCGAATGCAAATAAGAAGTTCCCAAACAGATCAAATACCAAAACCTCGTGATTATTGTATTCCGCAACATATAGTTTGTTTTCTTTTACCGTAACGCCTTGAATATTTGCCATTCTTGAGTCGGTTATACTGCGCTGGAAATTGCCTTCCTTGTCATAAACCCTGATAGTTGTTCCGGAGGGCGCGTAAACGTTGTCATTATCGTCCAAAGCAATGCCATAAGGTTTTATAACCTCTCCCTCACCAATAACTTTAAAGAAACTCCCATCCGGATTCAGCACCGTTATCCTGTTATTACCGATATCGGCCAAATAGATCTTCCCGTCTTTGCCAGTACAAACACCGTAAAGAGCTGGGGTTGGTGATGCCGCTTCATTATAAACGGCTGTAAACTGAGTGCGACCCTTGGAAAATACTATATTTCTTTGCGCTACCGCCATGTTATAGCCATAAACGCTCAAATTTATCTGATATACCCCTTCTTCCTGGGCTGGAATATTCACGGTTCCGAGGATACCATTTTCGACTGGCGTAGTGACATTAACGAGTTCCTGACTCTGACCATTATGTGACATTATTAATGTGTACCCGGTGAAATCTGTCCCACTGGCAGTACCGATAATATTTACTGCGGTATCTTGAGTCACAGAATAATTAATCGGCGAGGTAATATCCGCGATTACCGGCTCAGTAAAAGCAAAAACAGGAATCAGCAGTACTACTAATGCTATTCCTGATATTGCTATATTTTTAATACTGTGCAGCAACCTACTCAAAACTTACCCCCGATGGAGAACCAGTGTGTGTCGCCCAAAGTATGCGGCGTAAAAGCATAGTCAATATAGACGTATTTGTGGAATAAGGAAGCACCGAAAGTCATGTTTTTACCATTATATCCAGCCCTGATAGTAGTATATAAAGAGGTACTGAGCTCGACTCCAGCATTAGTCACCCAGGGCCTGCTCTCCCGCTTATTCTCTTCCAGACAAATTATTATCTTATCCAAATATAATTTGCGTATCTTTTGTTCATAGGCCACCCCAGCCTTCAGATTGGAAGGTATCTTGTCACTTTGTCCAGTACTCCATTTAAAAGCAGGCCGATTTACATCTTGTAAATTCATTCCCGCTCTTAATTGCTTAGTATCAGTTTCCCATATTCTGTACATACCAGCCAGGTCCAGACTGAAGGCATTAGCTTTGCCGTCATCCAAACTCTGATAAATGTACTTAAGACTGGAACCTATACTGATCCTGTCATTTAATCTGTGTCCATAACTAAAGTATATCGCGTCTTCTTCGTTGTTAAAACTGCCACTGATAATCGGCCGGGAATTAGTGTCCAGGCTGGTACTTTTCTCAATGTCGCGTACTCCCTGCCTTAACACCCCTACTCCGAACCCGTGATAGACAAATCCGACAAAACCATATTCCACCTCTGAGGTGAACTTATTACTGTAAGTGGTATCCAGGTACATCTGCTGCAAGTCTGCCAACAATGCCGGATTCCAATATATGGCTGTGGCGTTATTTGCTTTCACTAATCCGGTGCCTCCCATTCCCAATGACCGAGCTCCTCCTCCAGTCCTTAAGAAGGCACAGGCATTATCCCATGCCCAGGCAATGGCTACCACCTGTAGGAACATCAACAATATAAAAATAGCACGAAAAATGAGTCTTTTCATCTGGTTTCTTCCATTGTTTTATTGCCCCATTGGAGGCTTAAAGACAGCCTATGGGTATTACCCAATTCCCCATAAGGCACAAAGGCATAATCAAGCATGTAATTCCTTATTCTAAGGCCCATGCCAGCAGTCAAACCAACTATATTGTCCATCTCTGCATTGCCATTTTTGTATTTATATCCTGCCCTGATAGCTAAAATGCCCTTGAACCAGTATTCGGCTCCAAGGTTTAGGCTGGGACGGCCAGCTTTCGGCAGGTCAATATCTGAGGCTAAAGTAAGGTCTTTGGAAAAGGGATTGCAGGCAATACCCAAGCGGATAACTATGGGAGGAAAAGCACCATTTGTTTTAAGTCCAATATTTTGGATAGAAGATCCAAGCTTTATCTTATGCTTAGAATCATAATAGATCAGTCCCAGGTCAGTCACTAATGAATAGTCCTGGCTGCCATCAATGGCTTCCTGGATAAACTTGGCATTGATCCCGTAGAGCAGGCTCTCGTTCAGTTTATTGCTGTATGAAGCAACCAACGCACTATCGCTGAAAGTAAAGAATCCATCCCGGTTATACCTGCCGCCAGGGGCAGCACTGGTTTTATCAATATCATTATTGTGCAGATAGACAAAGCCGGCGCCAAAATTACCTTTTGCCGTCGGATAAACATAGCTCAGGGAATCATATTTAAATCCGCCAAACCATTCTAAATGCATGACGGAAACTTCCTGGTTATTAAGCTGGGCCAAGCCAGCCGGATTCCAGAAAATAGCTGTGGCATCATTGGCTACTGCCACAAAGCTCTCACCGCAGGCAGCTGGCCGCGCCCCCACGCCAATACGCAAGAATTCCAGGGAAGCGGTACCAACGTCTTTGGTCCCCCAGGCAAAAGCGCAAATAGCAACAAGGACCAGGATAACAGTCATTGCTGCTATAAGAATGCTTTTATTTAGGATCTTAGGGGTGTTTTTTACCATTTTTTCTTCCTTTAAGGATAAACAAAAAAGCCGCCTTTGTGTAGTTAACTGGCAGCTTGGCTATCTCGATATTTCATCGGGACCCGTGGCTTTGCCCCTATTTCACTGCACGAAACTGGGGAGTCTTTGCAGACTCGTCCCCTGATTACTCAGGGTTTGCTTTTTACAGCTTGTTTTTCAGATGCATGAAGCTTATGCCAATTTCCGTGTTTTGGCACACCTGCATATACCTGTTTTTAACCCTGTTTTGTGCTGTTTTATATGATTGTATGTCTTATAATAAAAGTACCAGAAATTTCACTTTTTTCAAGCGATTTCTTTATCTTTTTAATACGCACGTTTTCTTGATTTTTATCTTCTTTTGGCCGTCATCTGCTTCAAATATGTAAGGATACGCTCCCTGAGCTATTTTGCGTCCCCAATCATTAGTGGCATCCCAGAAGAATTCATTATATCCAGCCTGGCCTTCAGTCTCTATCCGCTTTACCAGCTCGCCAGTGATCGTATATATCCTGATCCTGATATTCGCCGGCTTGGATAGCTGGCACGTGAATTTAGTCCCTTCCTGCGGGAAAGGATTAGGGAAGTTTACTACTTCTTCAACAGCCAATTCCCCGGCGATTTGGACTTTCAGCACTTTCTTATCGCTGGGATTAGTGGCCCGATCGTTTACCTGCAGTTCAATAGTATGCATCCCGTCGCTAATAGGTTCTGCTGGAGCCAGCGCTAATTTATTGGCAGACGCCAGATAGTTAAAGCCGGAATATTTTTTACTATCTACCGTTACATTTACGGAGTTCTCGTCAACGCCGCTTAACGTCTCAACTACGTCAAAATCAATACTTTGCAGCGAATCGACATAGTCTCCATCACGAATATCCTTGGTCAGGGAAATTACTGGTTTGGTATAGTCCATGGTAAAAGAGGATTCTATATAGATCAGGTTGCCTACGTTATCTTCTGCTCTCAGTTTTATAGAATGCAATCCTTCCGGCAGTACCGGGTCCGAGGCAAATTTAACTTCACCAGCTGAAACATTATATATATGCGGCCGCACTTGGTTGTCTAGTGAAAACAGAATATTGGCAAAAGGAACGATGGTCCCGTTACCACTGACTAAATTAACCTTGATCGGTGTCGGTTTTTTGTTACTAAAACCTTCTGCCTCAGGATATATTTCGCTGACATTGGCCGCCCCTACGATCAGGCTCTTGATATTAAACACGCTGATGGCCCGGACAGCGCTATTGCCGGCCTTATCTTTTGCATCTATAGTCACGACATGCTGGGCATTATCACTCAAGTAAACATTCGGAACATACGTCAGCATATTAGTCGCTGAAGAATAGCTCCCTTCTGGCAGCTGCTTGGTTGTTCCGTCTATTTTCAAGACAATAGAAGACGGGTCAATTCCCGTCCCATCATCTTTGAGCCTGGCGGATATGAGCGGTCTGACTACTGTAATCGTAGAACTATTTTCCGGCTTCAACTGATCTATCACCGGGGCCACATTGTCATCACCGATCCGGAACATGGCCGACCTTGAATTAGCCTGGTTATTGCTTTCATCCTCAGCTGATATGACTAATAAATGTTGCCCGTCTGACAGGTTGATAGCTGGTACATAGCTGACATTGACAGTATTAGATTTCACGCTATCCTGCTGAATTATTAGATTGTTATTAGATATGTTATCCCCATCAATTCCCAATGAGATTGACGACTTATCCACAAGGCTATCCCCGTTATCCACAAGTATAGCTGTCATGCTTGGTCGCCTGTTTGTTGTCAAAATACCATCCTCTGGAAGCAATTCTACAATGACTGGAGCGATCATATCACCCTTTACCGTAAACACGCTCATACCTTGGGTAGCTTTATTGCCAGCCATATCAGCAATGTCTATGGTAATTATATGCTGGGTCTCCTGTTCGAGTGTTAATGGGCATTTAAATTCAAGCAGGCCATTGCTGGAATTGAAGGCATTGGTCGGTATTTCCTGCTCCACGCCATCCAGCATGAAACGCAAGCTATACAGGTCCAGCTGGCTCTTGTCATCCGCCAGTTTACAGGAAATCATCGGCATAGTCGCCTTGATGGTAGAACTATTAAGCGGTGTCAGTTCGGTAATCGTCGGCGATACCCGGTCAATGTTCACTTTGAAGGTAAATTCTTTTTCAGCCGAGATATTGCCAGCGATATCCCGCATTTGCAATTTTACATAATGCAGGGAGTTATCAGTGACCTCTTCCAGGAAGTTAAAGCGCAAAGTACCAGTTTGCGGATTGTACAACAGGATTTCCTTAGTATATAACCATTGCTCCAGCCAGTAATTTTTCTTAGTCCCACTATCCACTTTACCGCCAGGCAGACCATGCATGATATCAATGGTTTTACTTTGATTGACAACGCGCTCCCCGTCAATTTCCAGGCTGATGCTGTTGGTATCTATGCTACTATTTTCATCAAACAGTTTGGCTATCACGCTGGGCTTGCCGCTATACACTTCAAAGCCGTTGATAGTCTGCACCAGCCCCACTACTGTTAATTCCTTGATCTGGGGTTTGATATTATCAGCGCCCGGAGAATCAATATAGAATACATTACTTAAAGGAGCAGCCTCATTACCAGCCCTATCAGCCGCATACACGACGATGATGTGCTCTCCGACTCCCAGCGAGGTTTCCGGGGCAAACACTATCTCCCCAGTAGCCGCTGTATAGGAAATAGGCACATAGAAGTCATCTATCTTCATTCTCAACCGGTCATTTTCAATGTCGCTTACTGGTTGGTCAGTAGTTATTTTGCACTTGATCACTGGCATGACATTGGTCGTATGCGACCCATTAACCGGCGTCAGATTGCTCAATTGCGGTGGGTTCTGGTCAACCGTGATACTGCCGGTTTGGGTGTTAGAAAGCATTCCTTCTTCAAAATATGATGTTATTTTATAAGTATAGCTGCCATCTGCTACGAGTTGTCCGTTCTTATCTTTGCCATCCCACTCTATGCTGTAATTTCCCGGGATACGGGTCACCTTATCCATTAAACTGACTATTTCCAGGTTCTCGCTGTTGTATATCTTCAGGTCAACTATCCCGTTATTATCCATTTCATAAGCGATTTCACAGGTATCATCCCGGCCATCGCCATTAGGCGAGAAAAGCTCATTCAGGCAGCGGATATTCTTGAGTAAGCCGTTATTCAGGATAAAAGTCCCCTGAGCCTGCAAAATATTCTCTTCCTCTGCCTGCGCATATATCTGATAAGTGTAATATCCGCTCTTGGCGATCTTGCCGGCACTCGCATACCCATCCCAGGTGGTGACATTGTTACCCATATCTTTTTCTTCTTTATACCTATATGCCTCTACACCTTTACTACTTAGGATCATTGTGATCGGCACCTTGCGGTTCAGGGTATAATTCAAGTATAGTTGGTCCTTGTAGCCATCATTATTGGGTGAAAATTCGTCCGGCGTTACGCGGTGAGCGATTACTGCCTGGTCGGAAAGTTCTACATTGTTCAGAGTTATATTCTGCCCTGCAGCCAGGCTGATATTCTCAAATACTTCACGGAAGTAGCCCTTCTTCAGCACCTCAATGTTTACCGGACTGATCGTACTGGGAGGCACATCCGTCAAAGTAAAATTCCCGCTAGCATCTGTCCTTGTTTCCAGGGTTGAGCCTACCATCCTTATTCTGGCATCGTATATATTCAGCACACGCCCATTTATCGTGCCCGGTTTCTGCGTAAAGACAAATGTTGTCCCAGTAGCTGAAGTTTGTCCACCCAGCAGATCAGTGGCAGTAATAGTATATGAATATTTTCCATCAGCGACCACTTTGCCCTGGTTATCTTTGCCATCCCAAGTGGGATGGTTCATCCTGGTTTTTTGCAAACCTGCGGCCAAAGTCACATCAGCATCACCACCGACTATATGTATACTTACGTTACAAGCTTTATTCAGCTCATAGTTAAAGGTTGTTGTATCATTGGCACTATCACCGTTAGGTGAGAACGGGTCTGGAGAGTCCACTATATTCGTTATCTCTGGCGCTTTGGTATCCCTTAATACGCCATAGATACCCAGTTTATTGGTGTTGGCAGACATGGTCTTAGCAGTAGAGTCATAATCAGCCCCAACAAAGTCCCAGTCTTTCGTCTGGAAATTATACCGGTAAATTCCGCAGCCATTCACCTCAGTCGTAAATGCGCTTAAATTAAATTTAATAGTGCAGGCCTTCTGGAAAGTATACTCATCCGGATATATTTCATACAGCTTCTGCCCAAGTACTATATAATCACCGAGCTTCTCTGAGGTAGTTATCGGCGTCACGTTTATCTTTACTTCCCCATTAACCGCTCCCGCAGGGATTTCCAGAGTCCCGGGTATATTACCGCTAACCATTGACACTGAACTTCTAACAGCTTTTTTACTTACTGGAGTTGTTGTACTGCTGCCTCCTCCGCTTATCGGCACACTGCCACCAGTAGAGGCTATACTTATATAGCTCGGATTTACATTAAACTGCCCGTTAAGAGAATAGAAATTATCTATGCTTGTTCCTTCAGCTTTCACCCGCCAGAAATACTGCCCCTCAGATAAGCCCGCTGCTATACTCCCACCCGCAGCCGACATATCCAGACTTTCTGCATTTATTCCTGGTTGCGAATAAATAATATTACTGAAATCCTGAGTGCTGCTAATTCCAAATTCCCAACTGCCAACACCTCCTATTGTATCGTTTCTGCTCCAAGTGAACATTGGCCTGGTGGTATTAGAGTTATTAACTGAAACAAGCTTGGGTTTAAGTCCATACTTTACAAAAATCTGTCCGGCATCAGCGGGCGAGAAATTCTGGTCTTTAATAACTTCATATAGATCATTAATATTCAGGATAGATTTACCAGCATTGAAATTCTCCATTACCTTTGGCCAAATAAGATCAAATCTTCCTATTTCCACCAGAGCACCGACTATTGCTTGTTCATTAGCAATTCCTTTAGCTATTAATGGTGAACCTAAGTCTCTTTCAATCCCGTTTATTTTAATTTTCTTGCTATCCGCGCTCATGGCATTAAAATACTGGCTCCAGCCATTAACTAAAGCCTGTTCAGATGTAGTATTGGCTCCCCATTGCGGAAAGTAATTTTGTCCCAATCTAAAATATCTATTGGAAAGCATGTTCCCAAAAGCCTGCAGGATAGCGTCCTGATTCCATTCTTCTTGATTAAATGAATTTATAAACAATCTTTTTTTAGTATAATTTGCATTATAGCCATAATAGGTAATACCGCTCAAGGTTAGGTCTTTGTCCTTGCTGTAACCACAGCTGATTACTTTTGATGACTGGTCATAATTTGCCAAGAATAGGTGAGCTTTATTAAGGCTTTTAAGTATGTTACCCACTTGCGGTTTATTGTGATAGGTTATTACTCCGCTAAAAGGAACTCCAAACTCATAAGATTGAGTAGTCAGATACCCACTAGTAACTACCCCTACAGAATCCTCTTCTATAACCACTTCCCTAACACTGGAGTCTGGGTACACTGTCCGATATCCTTCATCAATTGTGCCATCTTCGTCAAAATCGCCTCGTTTAAAATAAACCACGGGGGAGATTAAACGATACATATTACCAGTTTCACCTACTGTCACAGTACTCCTTGGCATTTGTGAGTTAGGTTCTTTATTGATGCTGTCTACTATTATCCTATAGCGCAAGTTTGATTTACCATATTCGTTTAAAGTAGGAATATGATTGAACTTAATCCAACCATTATCTCCTACTAGAGTCTGTTCAACATACTCTTCTAACGCACCGTTTGGGAAGATCTTGGTTAGAACAACTTGAGTACCTTTGGGAACTAACTGCTGACTTCCATCCTTATGACGATAATATATCTGTGTTTGGGCTGGCGGATTTATATTTATTAATACAACTTGGGATGTTTTGTTAGCGCCGGGATTTGTTATAGTAACAACAATAAAAGTGGCAGTTCCTATTTCATTAGTGTCTACTTCAAAGCTAAAGCCTGCATTGTATTTGCCGTTTTCAGTAATAGCGGTATTAGTAATATCTATTGGTTTAGGGGTTTTATCTTTAGCTAATCCGATCTCTTTTATTCCCGCATAGACCTTAATTATGGCACTTGCTGGTAAGTAATCATAAAACTTACCCTCAATGAGCATCTTATTACCGCTGAACACCTGACTTTCCTGCGGAGAAAGTAGTTTCATGACGGGGGTATCATCTAAAGCTGATAAAATATCATCATATTTGCCTGTTTCACTAAAAGGCACATTCTGATTATATATCCCTGGGATAATAGTTACTGAATCCATATGTGGTGAAGCGCCATCTATGACTCTTGTTTTGGCTGGGTCAATAAGCCCAGCATTAAGTTCAAAATATTTATCCGTGGTTCTGAATAACTGGCTCTTCACCGAAACCACGCCGTCTGAATTCAAAACTTGACCGATTGCCTTTTTTACGAGCCATTTTGCTGCATAAGTTTCGCCATTTCCCTCTGCCATAGCATCACTCAGCCCATCTATGGCTTGAACATATGATACCAGTTTGATACCACCGCTTTTTATTCTTCCCTTTGCTGTTTGTGCATCATAGAGTAATTTACTTAAAACATACCCTGCTAAAGGCCGGCATTTATCCATATTAGGATGTCCAAGGCTTTTGTTGTATAGTTCCCTTACATAATCTCCGCAAGGATTCATCGCCTTTACTGCTTCCGAACGTAGCACGCCCCAATCAAACATCATATTGGCTATGAGTTCTGTAGATAAGGAAGCCGCCAAAATCTTTGGTGATACTGAGCCAACTACAAAGGCATGCTTTGGATCGCTATTCACATAAACAGCTGCCCTTCCCAAAGCCGCCCAGGTAGAGCCAAAATTTGGAGTGCCGATCATAATGAGTTTACTAACATGCCTGTCAGGACCGGCAATGGATTCAAAGCTGCTATCAGTTAGAAATTCTCTGGCAGCCATCCCTCCCATAGAGTGAGCAACGAGAATGAGGTTATTAGAGGAGTTGGACCAGTTACCTCCTGAATAATACTCCTTAAGTATTGAGGTAAATCCCCCTTGTTCAGAGTCTTTTGGTTTAGGCCAACCAAAAGGCCATGACGACGGGTTGTCATTATCATACATTATCCTATACGCCAGCTCTTTTGCTTGTTCCTTTGGATGGCCTAAATTATCGGTGAATTCAATAGTTTCAAGATAAACATGCTTATATATATCAATTTCTTCACGGCCATCGGCTAATTTTTTCGATAACTTAAGTTTTTCATATGGATAATCATCAAATAGCTGATACATTTTATAGTAGTTCATCAAAGACGAGATAGATAACCTACCCCAATCAGCCGTATCAGCACTACCCCAGGTATTGCAATGTGAGTTAAATCCATGAATGAATAACACTGGCTCTGGTTTATAGGTCTTTGGCTCATCCCAAGCATTGTCAAGAAGATCATAAGGAGAATCTTTGACAAAAGCATTTGTGAGCTCAGTAGCCTTCACCTGACTGACAAATGAAAATGCTAAGAGAACATAAGTTAGTAAAATAATCTTACCTTGTTTGATCATTATTATTCCTTAAAAGTTATTGCCTTATATCCTGTACCATCAGGATTGATTACTTCTATGTTACCTTCCCATCCCATAAGAATCTTTTTACCATCAGGAGACCACTTAGGGAAGAAGCTTCCACCTTTATGATACAGTTCAATTTTATTTTCCCCATCAATGCTCATCTTCCATATACTCACATCAAAATACACTACCCACTGTCCATCAGGAGAGATAGAGGGGTCATTGACAGATTCTTTAAACTCTTTTATCCAATTTCCTTTTACATCTATAATACCTCTTTTAGTTAGAAATCCTTTCCCATTAGGGATCCAACCTATTTTTGTCCCGCATTGACTAATTGGAATATTATTTAACCTATTGCCATTTTCATCATAAACAATTACATCATCGCCCAAAGAATAGGCAAACCTATTTGTATTTGGATCCCATTCTGGAGCAACATGAATATAATTACTGTTATCATATTTAATTATCCATTTTACTTCCTTAAACTCTGGATCGCTCACCGCTATCCCGGTTTTGCCGGTTCCATCATTAGCCACAAACACAAGCTTGTTATTCATTGCATTCCAGTCTATCCAACCTAAGTGAGAGAGAGGCGGGTCAGGATATATCTTATCTAATACCCCTTCAGCTGATTCACGGTTGATCTTATCTGATTCTTCCAAGGGTAAAAATCCAAAATGCTTTTTCCGGTATTCGGCATATCTTCTCAGTATCTTCTGTCGAACGCTGGGATAGTAGGTATCCTTAATCAATTTATCATTATTCCCATCTGCATCCATGATCCTGATCTGCGTTACTGTTCCCCTGTTCTTGTATCCCATTGAGCCCATACCGCGGGTATGCTCCATTTGTTCTATGCTTTTCACATAGATGATCCGGCCATCCGGGGTCCAGGACCAACTGCCATACCTGCCATGCTCGAACTTCTCATTAGCGGTTTCCGGTGAAACAATGCCCCTGATAATCACTGGTATGTAGTTGACTACTTGCAGAAAGATTACTAATAAACCTAAACCAAGAATTATATAAAAATATACCCGTTTTATGTCTCGCCACCCCATTATGTGCTCCTTTACGGCATTTCTATTTCAAAAAGATTGTCAGCTATACTCTGATTGATCTTAATGTCTTCGTATTTAATAATATTGGTGATTATGTTACCGTTTTCCTCTCTTGTTTTAATGGTTTTGCTCTTAGCAAACCAGATACCATCTACTTGGCTGATGTCAAAAAACTCTGTACTGGTAATTAGTGTGTCATCTACCCCGGAAATTAGACTTTTTACTTCTACCCCTTTAACATAATCTATGACTTCTTCTATCCAGATCTGCTGGTAATAAACACTCTTATCTTTAGGTGTAATGCGAAGGGTATATATATCCCCATTTTGTTCTTTAATAACACCATCATAGTATTCCAGAAATTTGTCTATATCCTCGC
>JAQTVR010000128.1 GCA_028706995.1 Dehalococcoidales bacterium | reverse complement strand
AAAGGGGGAAACTGGTCAAGCTCATAGCACTGTGCGGTAAAATCCATTATTCCGGACCGGGTAACCTCTCCCACTCTTTGTGCTTCTTCTGCAAACATGGTTTTAACTCTTTATATTTATATTCTAGGAAGCTTGATGGTCATCCAATTGCTTTCTTGTAAAAACCAGTACATTTCAATAAGAACTACTACAGGAAACCAGATAGGCATAAATATAACCCTCCTTCATAAAGTTTCATATATTATATTATACTTGTGTAGTCTAATGCTAAAAAATTACAGGATTTTTTACTCGATAATCAGGGTAATATGTTAGAATATGTCTTTTTTCCGCCGCAATACATTACCAATAAATATTAAAATTTGCAACTATGCCGAAAGGCAGGTAATAATAATCACCCAGATCATCTTCCATATCGATAAGCAACTGCTCCTGTGCATTCAAGTCGGATTCCCATTTTTGAATTTCTGTAAGCTCTTTAGAACCTATAATAAAGGTTTTCCCCGCAATTGCCAGATTATAAAGTTGGACCTCTGCATTGTATTCTGCCAGCAGTTTTTTATAGGTTTCCCATGCCTCAATGTAGTCAAGGTAGAACTGGTAATCTAGCGATCTAGCATCGGCAATCCCTATATGTCCATAAACCTCACCGATAATCAGGCAAGCTACCGTATCCCACTTCGTCGAATCTGCATAAGAATCAATGTTGTCTTCATACACATAGTAATAACCGTTCCATGTCTTTACCAATTCTCCTGTGCAATCGATAAATACCAGCCCCATATCGGTAGTTTCGAAAACATTGATAGCGTGTCCGACACTTCCATCGGCGTAATCAATGCTTACCCAGCCTGCCCTGATGCTGTACTCCTCGGCATTGTTGTGAAGTTCTTCGGCAAAATCGCTGCAAACGAAGGCTTCCGGCCCGTCCATCACGTAGGGTAGTGTATTGGTCGTATCTATAAGTACAAAGGCTTTTAATTCAGAATAGGTGGGATTGGTAGCATAATCATTATTGATAAGCTTGATGGGTTTGCCGTCGCCGCCAACCAGTACGGCGCCGCTATCCGAGTAAATATACCCTTCATTGAAACCAAATAATGAAAGGTTACAGGCAGAAAACAAGAAAACAAGGCAGAGCAGTATCGATAATAATAACTTTTTCATTGTAACCATATTTTGACCGCAATGACTCAACACTCTATATCTAATTTGCTATTTTCTTAAGACGCCAGCCCCACAATAACAGTCCGCCGCCAACAAGATGCGGTAGTCCCATCATACCCCAGGCAAGGAATTGGTTACCGCCAAAATAATATACTATATGAACACCGAAGGCAATAGAGACCATGACCAGTAGAATCCCTGCAAGATTTGCTTTCCACCATGATAATATATAGCCTATCAATGCAATTATTGTCAGTGCTATCAGAAGAATCCCTGAAATATCGGAAGTCTGTATGCCCTGTACTGCTCCTTCAATAATAAGTATGACCAGCAGAAAACCAGCGGCAATAAATGTGATTGTCCTGCCGGTACGTATCAGTTTTCCGGACATCTTTTTATTGGTATCTGTCATATTTTTGATTACCAGTATCGTTTATTTCCGGTGGTATTTATATCCATCTTGTCTTTTTGCTCATACTCTTGGCCGACCTATTAAGAGGCATGTCTTTTTCGCCCAGAGATAGTTCAACCAGCGTTTGAAGGCTTTCACGATCGGTGAATGTTACCACCGCCTGTTCGTGGGCTTCGCATAGTGCTACCGGATATCCCTGTCCCTTTTGGCATTGATCCAGTAAGAGTGTATGTGTTAGGTTCAGCAACTCCTTGTCCCTTGCCACCCATTCGGGGACTTCGATCCTAGCTATTTCGCCATCCATTTTGACATAATAAAAATAAACGCGATGCACGCCGTAGCGCTCCTGTATGGAAGAGCGGCTTATAAAAAGAGCCGACCTTTCTCCATTATCTAATAGTATTTGGAAAATGTCTTTGTCCTGAACCCCATCGACAGAATTACATTCATATTCCCCCGGCCGATTATTTTTACGGCACCTATCGCAGTTTGGCGGCTCGTGGGGACAGATGGCTATTCTGATTGTGCCGACAACATCGGTAGAACGGGGAAAGCTGATATAGCTGGCAAGAGCGATTTTTTGGTTCTGGCTGAGTTTTTTTATATCGTCAAGACAGCGCAGGAAGCCTTTTTCCAGGAACTCTTCGACAATGAATTCGGGGATATCTTTGCTCATAAGATTCCAGCGAATAAGCGTTCCGTCGCTTAGCAGCAGGGCAGGATGTTCAGTCGCCAGCGAAGCAGCCATTTGTGCTAGGTGGCGGAATTCCTCTATATCGCGCTTGATGCCCAACAGATTGCCCTCGACCGGTATCTCGCGGTTACCGTCTTCGGGGGATGTCATAACTAAATCGGCTTTATCAAAATATAATTTTGGTAAACTGGATAGCTGCGCATCCGGGTTTTCCCCGTAGTGCAGATATACGCTGCCGATATTTATCAGGAAATATCGGATTGAATGATGGCGGTCGATATCGATTTGAGAGCCGTCAGCGGCGATAACAGTAAAGTCCGGAGGGGTTATTGTAGGAGTATAACGGCTGGAAAGAGCTTCACAAGGTTCGGCTACCAGCCAGCTGATTTTTCCGGCGGCGATCTTTTCTTTTATCTGCTCTATATTTATTGATTTATCGCTGAGAGTAGACAGCGCCTGTGCCAGGTGCTTTTGTCTTTCGGTATTATCGGCGTTAAGATGTGAAGCCATCTCCTCGACCTGTGCAGCCATCCGGTCTAAATCTAAAGACATAGCATCCCCTTTTTAATGCCGTTTATTATTTCATTAGTATAGTTTATTGAGATTACCGACTCAAGCCTGATAAAGAGGGGAAGATGGATAAATGCTATAATAATTCAATTATCGTTTATTAGTTAAGGTCTAAAAAATGCTTCCAGTGCTATTAAGTGTAGTTGTAATTTCGCTTTCCGGGGTTATGGCGCCGGGCCCGATGTTCGCTGTTGTTCTGACTAAAAGTTTCAGGTCTCCGTGGGCAGGAACTATGATATCGCTGGGGCATGCGGTGATAGAAATACCGCTAATCCTTTTAATATATTTTGGTTTCACCCAAATTTTTGAAAATATTGTAGTCCAGTTCATTCTTTGTTTGATTGGCGGAGGTATGCTTATCTGGCTGGGTGTCGATATGTTTCGTAGCCGGAAAGAAATAGTTTCACAGGGTAAGGATTTAACTTACAGCGCTTTTACCGCCGGTATTATTACTACCGGATTAAACCCCTTCTTTATATTATGGTGGGCAACCGTAGGCGCTCTACTGCTTATGAAGTTCATGGCATTCTGGGAGGTAGTTGCTATCGGGCTTGCAGTATTTATTATCATTCACTGGATGTGTGATTTAATCTGGCTCACCTTTGTTTCGGTAACGGTTAATAAGACCCATCATCTGTGGGGTACAAAAATACAGGAATTAGTATTTATTGCTGCCGGATTGTTATTGGCCGGTTTCGGTATCTGGTTTATCGTATCGGGGATACAGTCGGTGGTTTAAATACCCTCAGTTTTCGGGGTAAATAGGAGTTATTAATTGAAGTCCTAATTAAAGAAGAGATCTTGTTTTTATTGCTTAGCTTTTACCATCGGCAGCCAGTCGATGAAGCGGCGCCATTCTTTTTTCTCCCAGACCACCAGCAGTGAAGGAGCGACGAATAACGAATCGAAGGTTCCGACTACTATACCGATAATCAGTGCCAAGGCAAAACTCTGGATATTAGTGCCGATAAAAAGGATCAGTGCCAGGACCGTAATTATGGTAGTCAGACTGGAATTCACAGAACGAGCGAAGGTCTGAGTTATGCTGGTGTTCACGATCGTCTCGAAGCTGGCAGAGGGGTTTGTACGAAGGTTTTCACGTATACGGTCAAACACGACTACGGTATTATTTACACTGTAACCCAG
>JAQTVR010000127.1 GCA_028706995.1 Dehalococcoidales bacterium | reverse complement strand
AGATGTCAAAAGACGATTATTATACATAATTTAGGGATTATCAGAACAATGAATTTTAAGATAAAAATGTCTATATTTATAGCCGGTTATGCTGATAGAAATCTATTTGGTGTGAAAAGGTAGCAATTCCTAATATCAAAGCCGCTCCTTTTTATATTAAACGAATAGACACAGTGACGATTAATTAACTATCACAAACACTTAAGGAATTCAGCCCCCATATTATCAATATTATAATAAGCCATCCGACAATTGTGCTGAAGCAGCTTGATTGGTTTTGATTTTTTGCTTTAAAATATGAGTCAACAAATTGCATTGCAGTTATAAACGGGATTCCTTGTTTGGCGAGAACTTCAGCAATTTGATTTTTATTCAGGCCTTGTTGGTAATGGTTAATAACAATGTGACAGCAAGCGCAAAGAGAAAACCAAGGAGAATACCTATAGCTAAAAACAAAGAGTTATCCACAATATTCTCCTAACATACGATAATAGGACATGCCCCGTTACAGATGTCTGGTATAATAAATGAAGAATTTGTAAAATATATACGTATAAATAAACACATTATAAGAACTTTAGTCCAGACTGGGCTTATTGTCAATACATAATGTTATAAAAAAATAATAAATAATATTAAATCAGTGTATTTTATTATCCCAATCGTTAAAATGACCTTTTTTACCACCACGTGTTATAATTAACACATCTATGGACATCCTCTCCGAATTAAACCTAGAGCAAAAGAAAGCTGTCGAGGCTATTAGTGGGCCTGTGCTTATTATTGCCGGCCCGGGAAGCGGTAAGACACGTGTTATAACACATCGTATCGCCTATTTAATACGAGTTTGCGGCATAAATGCGCATCGTATTATGGCAGTTACATTCACAAATAAGGCTGCTAAGGAAATGGTAAGCCGTTTGAATACACTGGTTAGCAGTTCGGTTAAAGACCTTACTATAGGCACATTCCATGCCATTTGTGTCCGCATACTGCGGCAGGATGGAGAGAATATCGGTGTAGGTAAGGGCTTTGTCATCTATGACCGTGAAGACCAACTGAGCCTGATAAAGAAGTGCTTCGAGGCGTTGAAAATGGATCCCAAGCAGAATTCTGCTGCGACCGTACTATCGGTAATAAGCAATGCCAAGAGCCAGATACTTACACCGGATGCATATATGCAGCACAGCGGCAGCTATTTCGAAGAGGTTGTCGGGCGGGTATATGAAAAATACCAACAGATGCTGGAGCAGAGTAACGCGCTGGACTTCGATGACCTTTTAATGAAAACCGTAAGGTTGTTTAATAAGCACCCCGAAATCCTTGAGAAATATCAAAAACGTTATCTGCATGTAATGGTGGATGAGTTTCAGGATACCAACCTGGTCCAGTATAAACTGGTAACGATGCTGGCGGGTGGTTATCGTAATATATGCGTGGTGGGTGACCCTGACCAGTCTATATACTCCTGGCGGTCGGCGGATGTCCGCAATATCCTTTATTTCGAGAAGGATTATCCCGAAGCCAAGGTAATTATGCTGGAACAGAACTACCGCTCGACAAAAAATATCCTGGAAACCGCATCTTGTGTTATCTCTGCCAATAAGCAGCGTAAAAAAACCGAGCTATGGACGAAGAATGAACAGGGGGGGCAGGTCGAGATAATCGAGACATTTACACAGCAGGAAGAAGCGCAGTTCGTTGTCAAAGAGGTGGAGCGTCTGTTGAAGTGTGGGGAGGCTAAACTCTCGGACTGTGTCGTGATGTACCGTACCAATGCCCAGTCACGCGCACTGGAAGAGGCCTTCATACGCTACGGCACGCCTTATAAACTGGTAGCCGGGACCCGTTTCTATGAGCGCCGCGAAATAAAAGATATCATCGCTTATTTAAAGCTCATACATAATTCGCGTGATACCGTTAGCCTTTTAAGGGTCATTAACGTACCTCAACGCGGTATTGGTGAACGCACTATAAGCCATTTGACTGAATGGGCGTCGTCCCGGGGGATATTGCAATACCAGGCTCTGAGGTCACTTGCTGTATCTCAGGATTACGAGAATACGCCGTTCAATGCGCGTAGCGCCAGGTTACTGGTAGAATTCTTCAATATGATAGAAGAGCTTGGTAACCGGAACCGTGAGGTCAACCTGATCGACTTGTTCGATGAGGTGGTAAATAGATCAGGTTATAAGCATTATATTAAGAGTTCACCTGATGACGAAGACAGGTGGGAAAACATACAGGAATTGCGTTCTGTTGCTAGGCAATACATAGATATGGAGCCATCCGAGGCGCTGGATGCCTTTTTAGAAGGCGTGACACTTGTCTCCGATGTCGACGGGCTAGATCAGTTTGTGGATGCGGTAACCCTGATAACCCTGCACCAGGCTAAAGGTCTGGAATACCCGGTGGTATTCATGGTTGGCATGGAGGAGGGAATACTGCCGCATATCAGGTCTTTCGATGACCCGGGGCAGATGGAAGAAGAAAGGCGACTGTGTTATGTCGGTATTACACGGGCAAAAGAAAGGGTGTACCTGATCAGGGCTTTCCGCCGTAACCTGATGGGCAATAGTACGGTAAACAATCCGTCACGTTTTCTCAAGGATATTTCTTCTCGTCTTGTAAATTCCATCGGGAACGGATATAACAAGCCGCGGTATGAAGAAAGACAGGGGGGAAAACAAGCTTATTCATGGGAAAGGAATAAACCTATGGAAATCCCCCATCTTAATTTGCCTGATTTGAAAGCCGGGGATAAGGTGACGCATTCGCAGTTCGGGCAGGGAACGGTGATAAGCTGCAAACCGGTAAATAATGACAATGAAGTGGTGGTGGCTTTTCCCGGCAGTGGTGTGAAAAAGCTTCTTTTGAGCTTTGCCAGGCTGGAAAAAGTAGAATAAGATTCTTATCAATCATGGTTGGTGATTATTTCCGCTCTAATCCTTCAACAAGCTCAGGATGAGCGGTTATGGTTACCCAATCGTCATGCAGGAGGACGCCGAATGTAGATGAAGCATTCAAAGGCAAGTTGTCATTGCGAGACCGTCGAAGACGGCGAAGCAATCTCTACCATTATAATAAATAAATCCGTTAGCTATATTAATAGCCAATGTTAGAGATTGCCACGTCAGTCGCTTACGCTCCTTCCTCGCAATGACTGTATCCATGTATGGTAAACATTTATGACGATGATTAAAAGTATCATGAAACCCGAGGTTGATTAATAAGCAAATGGCTATCAAGGTATTAAAAAACGAAGTCATCAATAAGATCGCCGCCGGCGAGGTGGTGGAGAGGGCATCCTCGGTGGTTAAAGAACTGGTGGAAAACTCCCTGGATGCCGGGGCCAGCCAGATTATAGTTGAAATTGCCGGCGGGGGACTGGCTCTTATACAGGTAACCGATAATGGCAGCGGCATCCCTGAGAATGAAATAGAGCTTGCTTTCAAACGGCATGCTACCAGTAAAATTAGCACTTTCGAGGATTTAACCCTTAGCCGCAGCCTGGGTTTTCGCGGTGAAGCGTTGCCGAGCATAGCCTCCGTTTCACAGGTAGAGGTGATTTCCAGTACCGGAGTGGAAATTACGGGTATAAGGATTGAATTAGATAGCGGGGTGGTTAAAAACAGGCAAAAGCATGCAAGGTCTCGGGGAACGACGATAAGTGTCAAAAATCTGTTTCGCTGTGTTCCCGCAAGACTTAAATTCATCAAGGCAAGGACAACGGAGAACAGCCATATCGCCAACGCCGTAACCCAGTATGCCATGGCTTATCCCGAGGTGAAATTTACACTATATATCGACGGGCGCGAGAGCCTGAAAACACCGGGTACAGGAAAGCTGGTCGATAGTATAATTGCTGTTTATGGTGTTGAAATAGCCTCGAATATGCTGGAGATAAATAATAATAGGGGGGAGGGGTTTGATGATAAGGAAATCAGAATAAGCGATATGGCAGCATCCCCGAGGGTAAGCCGCTCCAATCGCAGTTACATCAGTTTATTCGTTAAC
>JAQTVR010000012.1 GCA_028706995.1 Dehalococcoidales bacterium | reverse complement strand
ATTGCCGACAGGGATAAAGCCGAAGCCCTGCCCATAATCAGGAATTTTTATGATGCAGGTTTCAAACTTTATGCCACCGAAGGGACATCTGAACTGCTGCGCAATTCAGGAATTGCTGTTACTATGATTAGCAAGAAACTGGGGGAAGGACATCCCAACGTCATTGATATCATACAGGATGGAACTGTAAACGGCGTCATCAATACCATAACCGGCGGTCGTGTTCCTTTAAGAGACGGTTTCCATATACGCCGCGCCGCATCCGAGAGGCGTATTCCATGCTTCACCTCGTTGGATACAGCTAGGGCGGTCGCCGAAGTGCTTATTGACGGTCATCAGAATTGTTACAATGTATTGCCGATGCCCGATTACCGTAATCACAAAGGATAGGGAGACAATAACTTGATATCGAATATGGTCAGCCACAACTCATACCCCGTTATCTCTAACAAGGAGGTAATGTCCGGCGTTTACCTGATGTGGCTGGAAGCCTCAGAGATAGCCGCAGCAGCCAAACCGGGGCAATTCATCATGGTATCCTGTAACAGCAATCTGCTTTGCCGCCCCATAAGCATACACTGGGTTGATAATAATAGACTTGCAATTCTATATGCTAAAACCGGCAACGGCACTAAATGGCTTTCCGAACAGGTGAGCAACTCACATATAGATATATTAGGGCCTCTTGGCAACGGATATACATTACTTCCCTATGCTAAAAATATACTGTTTATTGCCGGAGGAATGGGTATCGCACCATTGTTATTCCTGGCGGAAACAGTTATACAACAGGGAAAAGATGTAACCATGCTTATAGGGGCGCAAAAAGCTTCTCTCGTGCTACCTGATAAACTATTACCCGTCGGAATAGAACCTGTTATCATCACCGATGACGGCTCGATGGGCAAAAAAGGCAGAATTACAGATTTTATGTCTGAATACCTCGATACTGCCGACCAGGTCTTTGCCTGCGGCCCTGCGCCGATGTACCGCACGATGTATAAAAACAACCTCCTGAAAAATAAGCCCTGCCAGGTTTCTCTGGAAGTGCGAATGGCTTGCGGGATGGGTGTATGCTATGGCTGCACCATCAAAACAAGGCAGGGATTAAAACAGGTATGCCACGACGGCCCTGTCTATAACTTCGACGAAGTTTTGTGGGATGAACTGATAGATATATAAGCTAATATTGTCAGGGAGGCGGGAATATGCGTGATATAGTAAAAATTGCAGCCATTCAGATGGAACCCAAAATAATGCAAAACAAGCAGAATCTTGACAATATAGTATTGAAAATAAAAAAGGCTGCCGATGCAAATGCCGATCTGGTAGTATTACCTGAGTGCTCTTTAACAGGATATATGTTCGCCAGTCTTGAAGAGGCTATGCCGTATATGGAAATAATACCCGGACCAAGTACGGGTGTATTGATGACAATATCTCGAGAGCTCGGCATCTATATTATTGTGGGGCTTCTGGAAATAGATAATAGCCAATACTTTAATACGGCAATTCTGATTGGACCTGAGGGATTGATAGGTAAATATAGAAAGACTCATCTACCGTACCTTGGTGTTGACAGATTTCTTAACCCTGGAGACCAACCGTTAAGAGTATATAAGACAGCAATCGGAAATATCGGTATCCATATCTGTTATGATTGCAATTTCCCAGAGTGCGCAAGAGTTATGACATTATTGGGGGCGGATATCCTGGCTTTGCCAACCAATTGGCCGGAGGGAAGGGAAAAGGTTTCCAATTATGTAGTCATTTGTCGAGCCTATGAGAATAAGGTAAATCTTGTAGCTGTGAATCGTGTTGGCGAAGAACGTAGCGCTAGATTCATCGGTCTAAGTAAGATAGTTGATTCCTGCGGCGATGTAATTGCTGAGGCTAACAATCTAGACGAACAAATCATTTACGGAGATGTCAGCCTGGCTGAGGCAAGAGAAAAACGTATAGTATTTAAAGCTGGAGAGTTCGAAATCAATTTTATACATGACCGAAGACCGGAATTATACAAAGAAATCACGAAAACTGGTAGAAAATAGGATTGTTTACCCTTTAAACATAAATTTTGGGAAGATACGAATTCTACTTAACCATACTCCCTATTATTTAATAATCATAACCCATCAAGTGGTAGCTTCCTGGTTAATGCCTTCCAAAGTTTTATCATATCTATAACACGGTGGAAGATATATTCCTTACTAAGGTTAATCAGCCACAGTTTACTGACAATTAAAATCAGTTACTTATTTATGTTCTCAATAGCTTTTACTATGTCCTGTAACAGGTCTCCGTAATAAGGCACTTTGGGCATTTGTCTTTTGATGTCAGCTAGATCATATTTTATGTCATCTAACTGTGTTTTTATACCCTTCAGGGCTTCAATCAGTTCTTTATTACTGTCTGTCATTTTCTTACTCCTTACCAACAAAATTACCCGAGCAAATTAAGAAGTGATACTGATACAATTTTATTATACTTTTTTGAAGGATTTTTATAAAACTTCACTGTAGCCCTCCTGTAGATTAAGTAAAACACATAAACTAAACAATCGAAGTCGGTTAGTTTCAGAAGGTTACTTCACTATGAACCCCCATCTATACGAAATATAATTACAACATTAGAAAGGAGTATAATGTGATATCATAAAATGACAGGATATTACTAAAATATATCTTTTTCACGACTATGTATTATTTCCAACAAATTCCCGTCTGATTGAATGGTCAACTATCAGTCCTTCGGCTTCGCTGGCTGTATAAAATATTATAAAGGCAAAACTTATTACATGAACAAGAAAACCTTTCACCTTGTCTCTCTCGGTTGTGACAAGAATACCGTCGATTCCGATTCGATGTCGCAACTGTTAATAAATGCCGGCTATGAGCCAGTCACCGACTCGCGAAAGGCACAGATGTTAATAGTCAATACCTGCGGGTTCATCGGTTCTTCTAAAGAAGAATCCTATAATGCGCTCGAAGAACTGGCTGCTAAAAAGAAAAGCGGACAGTTTCTGATTGCCGCCGGCTGCCTGGCACAGCGTTATGGCGCTGAAATTACTCACAGGATTTCCGATATCGATGGAATAATAGGCACCCGCCGCTGGATGGATATTGTCGACGTTATAGATAACCTGTGTAGTGATAAGCGCACCACCAGCCTTCGTCACCTTCCTGAAACAGCCACCACCGTTGGCATCGATGAACATGGCGCTTTACGCGTCTCTGTTCATGGCGCCAGCGCATATTTGAAGATTGCCGATGGCTGCCGCTGCCAATGCGCATTCTGCATCATACCGGTTATCAAGGGTACCGCCGTCAGCCGCCCGATTGAATCTATCCTGTCCGAAGTGCGCTCTCTACAGGAGATAGGCATCCGCGAAATAATCCTTATCGCCCAGAACACCACCGACTACGGCTATGATCTGGGAATGAAGAACGGGTTGGCTAACCTGCTAAAAGAAATGATTGCCGTCGTGCCCGGCGTGGACTGGATACGCATTCTTTATGCCTATCCCGGCTATATCACCGATGAACTGATCGAGGTTATGGCTACTAATAAACAGATTGTGCACTATCTTGACCTGCCGCTACAGCATGCCCACCCTTCGGTACTGCACCGGATGCACCGCCCGGCAAATGTCGATTGGGTCTATAAGACGCTTGAGAAAATGCGTAAAGCTATGCCGGATTTAGCTCTTCGTACCACTTTTATCGTCGGCTATCCCGGCGAGACGAAAGGCGAGTTCCAAACCCTGCTCGATTTCATTGAAGAAATCCGCTTCGACAAGGTGGGCACCTTCAAATTCTCATTTGAACCGGGCACACCCGCCGAACCGCTCGGCGACCCGATACCGGACGAGGTAAAAGAAGAACGCATGAAACGGCTAATGGAAAAGCAGCAGCAAATCTCACTTGCGCGTAACCAGCTATTTGTCGGGCATGATCTGGACGTCTTGATCGAAGGTGCCGGGCAGGATATATCGATAGGCCGCAGCTACCGCGATGCCCCCAAGATAGACGGACTGGTGCTGGTTAAGGGCGAAATGCCTATCGGCAAAATGATCTCCGTACATATCAACACCGCTATGGTCTACGACCTGAGCGGGGTGGTTGTTAATAAACTGAATCTCAATCACCTGTCCGCAACAGTGAAACGCAAAAAGACAATATGATATCTAATCAGAATGACATCTTAGACAAGCACTCCATATTGGATCTGTCCTTGGTAGAATATTTCCTTCGTGCCCACTTAGATGACATGTCATACATGACCCTCCCCCCAAAAACCAGGCCAATTGCTATTAGAGTTTTCCTATGATAAAAATTCATAAGGAGGATTCTAGTGAAAGCAAGACAGTACACAGAGGAACAGATCATAGCAGTTCTCAAAGAAGGTGAAGCAGAAGCTAAGGTAGCCGATCTATGCCGCAAGTATGGCATGAGTGATGCCACCTACTACAATTGGAAGGCTAAATACGCCGGTCTTACGGTGTCGGTGAACTTAAAAGGCCTAAAGCCCTGGAGACCGAAAACCGGCGCTTAAAACAAATTGTAGCTGAGCAGGCTTTGGATAATCAGACCTTAAAGGAACTACTCTCAAAAAACTTCTAACGCCCGGGACGAGGAAGCAAGCGGTCACGTACGCGGTGACCTGTCTTGGGCGTAGTATTAGAAAGGCCTGCCTGCTAGTCGGCTTGCCGCGGGTAAGCTATGATTACAAACCGGTAAAAAGAAAGGATGAAGATCTGCGCAGCAGAATACGCGAACTGGCATATAAGCGGCGTCGCTTTGGCTGCCCCAGGATTCATCTTATGCTACGTAGAGAAGGAAAGATGATAAATCATAAGAAGACCGAAAGGCTTTATCGGGAAGAAGTCCTGTCTTTAAGGAAAAGAAAGCGCAGGAAAACAGCGGCAATAAACCGGGTTATACTACCGGCAGCTGAAAAGCCCAACCAGAGATGGTCGATGGACTTTGTTACCGATAGCACCGTTACCGGTCAGCGTTTCCGCTCTCTGGCGATAGTGGATGACTACTCACGGGAATGTCCGGTTATCGAGGTAGATACCTCCCTTGGCGGCCGGAGAGTGGTACAGGTACTTGAAAGATTGGTTGAGGGGAGAGGTTTACCGGAAGCGATAACAATCGATAACGGACCTGAATTTACCAGCAAGGTACTTGATGAATGGGCTTATCGTAATGGAGTGAAGCTCAACTTCATACGGCTGGGGAAACCTATTGAGAATGCCTATGTCGAGAGTTTCAACGGAAGGCTAAGGGATGAATGCTTAAATGAAAACTGGTTTATAACGGTAAGCCACGCAAAGGAGGTGACAGAAACCTGGCGGATAGATTATAATGAGGGCAGGCCTCATACTTCACTCAGTGGCATGACACCCAGTGAATATGCTAAAATAACCGTGGGATTCTAGTTAAGGGTGTAGCTAATCAAGGGGGAAGGTCACGGATTTCAGCCTTGATATTGGCGATATAGAGGAATAGTAACTTTTGGTAAAGCCCTAAGCCTTATGATCCAGGTATCGGATGTAAAGTTAGTTAGGATAAAAGATATGGTTAAAAAATTAGGCAAATATTATCTAATAATTACTACCGCAATTGTAGTTTTCACAATGTCGTTTTTATTTCTTACCCCGGATAAAGTGGCAGTAACGAAGGAACAACCGGATCAGCTGACACTTGAGTTGCTACAGGAAGTGTTCCCGGAAACCAGCAGCTTTAACTATAATGAAGAGGCAGACATATACACAATATATGATATGAGTACAAACCAGATCGGCTATGCCTTTTTTACTAGCGGTCCGATGGTTATTCTGGTTGGGCTTGAGGATAGGGAAACAATAAAGGGCATATTTGTAGTCTCGCATGAAGAATCCCCTAAATATTGGGAATTTATTGAAACGCTAAATTTTTTCGACCAGTTTAACGGACTAAAGATGGAAGATTGTGCCCTGACCGACTATGGTGGAGCAGTGGATGCCGCAAGTGGTGCGACCATAAGCTCCATGTCAGTGGTTGATATTGTTAAAGAAGTGGCACTGACAAAAGTCTTTCCCGTGGAAAGCCCCACAGAAAGCAAAATGGATTGGCAGATTAAATTAGCACTAGCGGTAGTAATACCATTTATCCTTATCCCGGTGATATTTATCTGGTATGCTACAATTAGGCAAAGCACAGGCAAAAGGAGCTACTCGTAGGGAAGTTGGCATGAAGTCAAGAAGTCAAGTATAAAAAGAAAAACAATCGGCATTGTGCCTTTTGACTTCTAAGTTATTCATTATTAAGGAGACCCCTTATGAAAATAAACCGCAGAGATTTTCTCAAGCTATCGGCAGCAGGTATAGGCACTGCCGTCACCAGTGGCTTACTGCCCGGTGCAATGGCAATGGCCGCCCCCACAGAAGGACAGGAGACGGGGAAGTCGGTACTTTACGACTCTACTATATGCCTGGGTATGGAATGCAGGTTATGTGAGCTTGCCTGTCAGAAGTGGAATAAGCTACCGAGAGGAAACAGCTTTACCAAAATCCATGTCACCGAATTAGAAGATAATAGGGAGGAGGGCAACGACTCCGGCCATGTCATCGGAAAGCACCAGTGTATGCACTGTCTGGAACCAGCCTGCGTTGAGGCTTGCCTTGTAGGCGCCCTGCAGAAGACACCCGATGGGCCGGTAGTCTATGACGATGGCAAATGCATAGGCTGCCGCTACTGTATGCTGGCCTGCCCCTATGGGGTGCCTACCTTTGAGTGGGACAAGCCGATACCCTGGGTTCGCAAGTGCACCTTTTGTGCTGACCGGTTGGCCACGGGCTTGAATCCCTCCTGTGTCGATATCTGCCCCACCGGTGCTCTGAAATTCGGGCAGCGGGGTGAGCTCATTGCCGAGGCTAAGAGTCGTATAGCTAACACACCGGATAAATATGTGGACCATATCTAGGGAGAGAATGAGAATGGGGGTACATCCTGGCTATTTCTGTCTCCCTCCCCCTTTGAAAAGCTGGGTTTCCCCATCCTCGGTTCAAAGTCGGTTGCCAATACCAGATATGCTATGAGGGCTGTTCTGCCCGTGGCTGCAGTCGTGGCAGCAACTATGACCAGCTTACATTGGATTACAGGAAGGAGAGATAAGTTAAAGGGGCAAGGCGAAGATAAAGATAAAAAAGAGATGACTAAATGAAGCAAAGGAAATTTCCTATCGGCCTCTCTATCATCACTGCCCTGATTATATTTAGTGCGGTTATCATGGCCATACGCTTCATCTATGGATTAGGGGCGGTCACTAATCTCAGTGACGGCCGTCCCTGGGGATTATGGATAAGCTTTGATCTTTATTGCGGTGTGGCTCTGGCCGCGGGCGGTTTCATCATGGCATCAGTAGTTTATATCTTTAACTTGAAAAAGTATCAACCCTTAGTGAGATCGGCGATACTGACCGCTTTCCTAGGCTACACGCTAGTGATACTTGCTCTTCTGGTGGACCTGGGGCAACCCTGGTATATCTGGCATGTCATCATTGACTGGAATGTTCATTCCCCACTGTTTGAAGTGGCTGTATGTGTCATATTATACACCATAGTGCTGGCACTGGAATTTAGTCCGGCAATCTTCGAGCGCTTCAACTGGCATATCCCTTTAAAAATTATCCAGTCAATCCAAATTCCCCTGGTAATTGCCGGCATTGTCCTCTCAACTTTACACCAGTCATCCCTAGGATCGACACTGCTAATGATGCCGGAAACACTACATACGTTATGGTACACTCCTATCCTTCCCATTCTCTTTCTTAACT
Organism: Dehalococcoidales bacterium; assembly: GCA_028706995.1. Taxonomy (GTDB): domain Bacteria; phylum Chloroflexota; class Dehalococcoidia; order Dehalococcoidales; family UBA5627; genus UBA5627. The sequence goes on along the minus strand of JAQTVR010000012.1, from coordinate 9,155 downwards.
CGGCCATAGTCGTAGGATTAGCCATGGTAATATTTGAAACATCACTCACTTCCAGCGTTTTCGGTCACAAGCAGGACGTAGATATCCTAGGCGGACTTGGCAAGGCTGTCCCTTATATACTCGGCTTCTACTTGCTGCTGAAGCTGGGAGATCTGACGGTGTCCGGAGAACTGGGGCTAGTCTTCAGCGCGTATCCGCAGAACTTTTTATGGTGGGGCGAGATCATCATCGGAGTAATTCTACCCATCATCCTCTTCTCCATGCCAGCCGTGAGGCAAAGCCGAAAAGCATTGTTTTGGAGCGCAGTGCTCGTCATTATTGGGCTGATCTTCAACCGCTTAAACGCGGGCATGCTGGGACTGGAAATGAGACCCGGCTTTAGTTACTTTCCCCATTGGATGGAATTCGCCATCTCGGCAGGACTTGTCGCCTATGCTTTAGCTATCGTTTGGCTGGCTAACCACTTTCTGCCGATGGCCCATAGCAAAGAGGTAGTAGCGGGTAATAGAAGTTTGAGCCCTGAGTGAATTCATAAACTAAATAGGTAAGATTTAAGTTAAGAGGTACAACAGATATGAAACAGAAACTGTCCCGCCGTGATTTTATAAAGCTTACCGCTATCGGGGCAGGAGCCTTGGCAATTGGAGGCATCGGGGTAAAAGAGTTATTGTCCGAGCCTGAATTAAAGGTATATGCCCAAACACAGGCCATAATGGGTACTTATGTTACCATTAAAGTGGTCGATACCGATGAGGATAATGCCCGTAAAATGGTAATGTCCACTTTCAATGAAATCAGTCGGCTATCAGATATTTTCAGCCGCTTTGATCCTGCCAGCGAGCTCTATAGCCTTAATAGCAGCGGGCAATTGATAGGGGCATCGAAAGAAATGCTGGACGTAATGAGAAAGTCCATGGAGTATTCCGAAATGACCAGCGGGCTTTTCGATGTTACGACACTACCGCTTCTTGAACTTAACAGGGAAAGCTTTAACAAGTATAATACTCCACCGGGTAGCAGTGATATTGCCGAAGTTAAAATGCTTGTAGATTACAAAAATATCAATATAAGTGGGAACAATATCACGCTGGCTAAAAACGGAGCGCTTATTACACTGGATAGCATCGCTGTAGGTTACATAGTCGATAAAGCTGCCGGTTTGCTCAGTCAGGGTAATATGAATAATGTACTGATAAATGGTGGGGGAGAGATATACCCCGTGGGAACCAGGCAGGACGGGCAACTCTGGAGAATAGGTATTGCCAATCCCAGGGATGATAGCAGCTATTTTGGAATTATTGATTCCGGTGATTGGGCTATATCCACCTCTGGTGATTATGAAGCGTATTTTACCGGGGATTACCTCTATAATTATATCATCGACCCCAGGACAGGGGTTTCTCCAACCGAGTTGGCAAGCGCTACCGTGATTGCCGGTGATACTACCTGTGCCGATGCCCTGTCTACTGCCTGTATTATTATGGGCAAGGACGAAGCCCTTTCCATGGTTGAAAAGCTACCCGGTGTCGAAGCGCTGCTTATCGATAAAAACATGAACAGCTTTAAAACCAGTGGTTTCCCGAAAAGTATTTGAATAGAAATGTTAATCGATCAGCTCGATGAAGAATTAAACGAACATCTACGAAAGTGGGGAAGAAGGTATCGTTGGGGGATATTAGATAGTGCATAACAGGGATGAGTACAGATGTAAAGGGATAAGTAGGGAATATCTTTACAAAGAACTTGAGATGTGTAATGACTACCGAGTTAATGACGAATGGATTGTTGGAGAAGGGTGATCAGAGAACCATGTGAGGGAAAACCTCATGCACGGTTCGATGAGGGGAACGGAAAAACAGGTGACCTCCGTTCGTCTGTTCGCCCTTTTATATATAAGGCTAGCGAATAAGGAACTTCGCAAGCCCCCATCTGTGGGGAGGGTTCCCCAATTAAAATGATAAGTATAAATAAAAGATTCTCTATGCCTCATTGTGACAGCTCGACTAATCCAGATTTCTATTATAAAGCGGGCAAAAACTCTTCGCAGCAATTTAAAGATGAAATATAGATATCTACTTTGGAAAGATATTCAGGTATGATTATCAGGGACAAGAGGTTTATGATAATCGAATAAAGAACCACGAAATCTTATATGGCAACGTAATGGGTGTTGAAGCCTCTGATGAACAAGTTAACAATTTATTCAAAATTCAGGAAGAATTTGGTATTGATATTTCTCTTACTATAAATCAGCCAAATATTCCGATTGAATTATTTATGTAAGAACCAGTGCTCTAACTGTAATTTATGTGAAAGGACATTCATTACTTCTGGAAATGAAAAGTTTACTATTGTATATTCCAATTGAAAATGGTATCTTAAATTGTTACTGGAAATCGGATGGTTTACATATGAGTAAAACTGGATTGAGCGTCAATTTCAAGTTCTGTTATCTTCTTTTAGCCATCGTAGGGCTGGCTGCCCTGCTGTCGCCTTCCTATGCACTGGCGCAGGATGGAAAGGATGGCTTAATTTTAAGGTATGTATCAGGGGGCTACAGCAGCGTAGTGGTGCCGGATGAAAGCAAACTCTTTTTTATGGAGGTGGCGAACGATAGCAGTAACCCAACAACTAATATCCAGTTTACCTCCGATGCGCCCAAAGAATGGGTGGTGGAGTTTAAACCCCAAAGCATAGATGCTCTCAATGCAGGTAGCTACCAGACAGTGGAGATAAGCATAACGGCGCCGCAGAATGCAGAAAAAGGGAATTACCTGGTGACCGTTATCGCCGATTCCAATATTGGGCTCAGAGTGATGAATATATACATCGGGGTGGAAGAGGGAACCAATTTTTGGAAGTGGGTAGGGAGTGTGATGGGAGTGCTGGTCATTGTCGTGTCCGTGATTATCTTTAGACGCTTCGATAAGGACTAAATGTTTAACAATTAAGGAGGATATATGATGATTGAACGCGTTCATGAACATATCATCAGTGAGCTTAATACCAATACTCGGACGGATACTATTTTTGTGCTTACAGCGATTATTCTAAATCTAATAACGCTGGGAATAAATTCAGGGTTGGCCTCCGGAGAGAATGACAGTACCGCTACCATCGTGATGTTAACCTTTGTCGTACTTATTTTGGTTGTCAACTTCGTAGCCGAAATAGGGTTGATACGCGGCAGACAGATGAGAAGAAAACTGTTAGACGGGCTGTTAAGGATGTATAAAGACCAGGGAGTGGAAGGCTATTACAATGCCTCACTTATTGGCGATTATAAGACCAGGTACAATCTCTTTATGCTGGCAGTGCTGGTGACGGGTATTATCGCCGTGGTTATACCTTTTATAATCAGGTAAATAACGGTTAACGATGTGTCGGCGATGAAGAGCGATGATAGAGATATTGAACTTGTATTACTTTAATATGTTTACGGTCTATTTGTAAATAAAGATAGGTAATTACGCCAGATACTCCCTGAGCTTCCGGCTCCGGCTTGGATGACGCAGTTTTCTGATTGCCTTGGCTTCAATCTGTCGGATGCGCTCTCTGGTTACATTGAACTCTTTCCCTACTTCTTCCAGGGTGCGGCTACGCCCGTCTTCAAGACCGAATCTAAGTTGAAGAATCCGCTTTTCACGGGGACTAATGCTTGACAACACCTTGTCAATCTGTTCCTTTAAACATCCTTTCGAGGCAGCATCGAAAGGGGATTGGGCATTTTTATCTTCTATAAAGTCACCCAAGTGGCAATCCCCCTCTTCCCCAACCGGCGTCTCCAGTGAAATTGAGGATTGCGCTAACTTCATTATCTCTCTGACATTGTCCTGAGATATTTCCAATTCATCACCGATTTCAGTAAAAGTGGGTTCCCGCCCATATTTTTGTAGAAGCTTATTGCTGACTCTCATGAGATTATTGATAGTCTCATTCATATGAACCGGAATACGGATTGTGCGAGACTGGTCTGCTATAGCCCGGGATATCGCCTGGCGTATCCACCATGTGGCATAGGTGCTGAACTTAAAACCGCGGTGATGGTCGAACTTTTCGACGGCTCTCATAAGACCCATGTTCCCTTCCTGAAGGAGGTCTAAAAGAGGTAAGCCCCTCCCGATATGTTTTTTGGCAATACTGAAAACCAGCCGCAGGTTAGCCTCGATAAGGTGTTTCTCGGATTTCTCAGCCTCACATTCAATATCATCCGGGTAAGCATTGATCTGTTCTTCATGAATCTGGACAGAATTAATAAAAACAGGATCTAAGGTTAATTCTTCTACTTCAGAAAGAAGTATATTATCGCCAATGGCATCAAGAATTTCTTTAGGTAAAAGGCTGCTATTTAATGAAAGGTTGATTATAGCCTGTTCTGTTTCCGCAATGGATTGGTTCATCTCAAGTGCAATATCCTGGGTAAGCTGCTGGTCTATCTCATTATCGATACTGTTTCGTAACGTGGCATCCGAGGGAGAAGCACACTACCGATTTCACGAAGATATAGACTTATCGGGTCAGTGGGGATGGATTCGTTTAAATTCTCCACGGGTCTCTCAATCAAATTCTCGCTTGTATATCTCATTGAAACTCACACCTCGATGTTTTTTAAAAAAACACTACGTGTTACGTTTTTAAAATCTGGTAGTCAAAACTCTAAACGTTGATATCATACGGGTTTCATATTATTAATATGTCACCTTAAAACTCTATATTGAAACATATACAGGCCGGATACCGGCCTGTATATGCTAATAAGTAAACTAGCGCGATACGACTGATCTGGTCTTGTTGTAGCAATCGCTGCAATACACTGGTTTATCACCGCGGGGCTCGAATGGGACCTGGGTATTTTTACCACACGAAGCACACGTTACGGGGAACATTTGTCGCTGTGTCCTGTAGCCATCATTTCCGGAACCATTACGTTCTGTCTTTCTTGCCTGGCGGCATGAAAGACAACGCTTGGGTTCATTGGTGTAGCCTTTGGATTGGAAAAACTCCTGATCTTCAATGCTAAAGGTAAATGAAGCACCGCAATCGGAGCACACTATCGATTTCTCTTGAAAACTCATTTGGATAACCTCCTCTCTTAAATATTTTTAGCTCAGAGTTCGGGTCATCCAAAATTATAGAGAAAATGAAGTGATTCTGAAGAACTTACAAAAAACCAAAACTTAAACTACCTAAATTATACACGAAAACATAACATAATACAAATCGTACTTACTAATCAATACAATGGACAAAAGCGAATTGCTCAACAGAGGCACTCATTATCCTGAATTGTCGGGACTATGGATTGCACTTTTAGCTTTTCTTCGGATTTGCGCTCTCTACTTTCTTTTCCGGCGCTTGCTTCTTCTGTTTCTTAACGTTTTTTCTTCCTTTGGTTCCCATCTGTCTACCCCCTTTTAAATCTCTTTTCTGAATTAAAAGCTCGTTATCCCGAATAGTATCCTCAAGTTGAATTATACGTTTTTCTGCACTTATGTCAATAATTAATATTGAAAAATAGGAAGACCCGGTTCATCTTAATCCTATTCGGAGATAAACCAGGTCATAACTCAAATGTACAGATAAACTCCTGCGTATTCTCTTTACGCTTGCGAGGATAGCGCGGGCTTACTTTGCAGCTATTTTTAAGGCGCTCTTCTGAATGCTTTCCAGCTTGCGCCCTCTAATACATAAAGGGGCTGGCTGCATGTAGAACACAGGACTTGTGTAATATTACTGGCTTTTTGTTCGTTGCCTTGGACTAGCTTCTTACAATTACCGCAATAGATCTTCTTTACACATAATTTCATAGTTTCACCACTCTCAAGTAATACTTCATTTTCTAAATATTCTAACAGGCTTTACTCCGGTAACGACTTTTAAGACACAGGTATTATGGTAACACCTTATACTGTATTACCATGACCTAGTGGGATGGCAGATACAATTCACTAATTAATCTCTCCTGATCTTTTAAATCGGGAACAGTCTTGCGAATTCGTGCTTTTTCATTGCGAATATGTTTTCGGGTTGAGTTAGAAAGCTTTTTATTTATCATTTATTTTTATTTTGGTACTCCTCTATATATGCTAGTATACTCCTTTTTAGACTTCCCGTTATTTATGTAAATTTATTTTCAAGCTTCAGGACTTAAAGAGTACAATATTTATCTAATTTGAGAATAGAGAGACAGCAGTCGAGCAGTGATTGTAATCAAATGTGTATATTTATAACCGAGGGATAATCTCCAAACACAGTGATAAAGATGACGGTTAGGAGTTGAAGAGAAAAGATAATTTAAATTTATAATATACCAATAGGAATAAAATAATGATAAATATTATGCTTATCAAAGCCATTATTAATTAATAATCATGTGCATCTTTACATTATCAAATGTATTTTAATCCCGACTTGATTACACACCAGCATTGTCTTTACCTAACTTCTTAAGTATCTCCTTCGCTTTATCAGTCCAAGTCCATTTAGGATTTTCTTTTTCCATTTCCTCAAAATCCCCTATAATATTCTTATCTATATTAAGGAGGTCCATCATGGTAATAACCGAAACCATCATTCTTAAAACCAAAGGCGACACTGATGTTATCGATATAACACCACAGCTGGAGAAGCATCTGGTTGAATCCAATCTTGAAAACGGTGTTGTGACCGTATTCGTTACCGGCTCTACCGCCGGAATAACCACCATTGAGTATGAACCGGGGCTTGTAGCGGATATAAAAGAGGCGTTCGAGAGGATTGCTCCCAAGAGTATTCCCTACGCCCATAACGAAAGATGGGGAGACGGTAATGGTTATTCTCACATCAGGGCTTCGCTGTTAGGTGCATCTATTGTGATCCCGTTCGAAAACAAGAAAATGGTACTCGGAACGTGGCAACAGATAGTATTGGTTGATTTTGATAATCGTGCCCGGTCGAGGCAAATTGTCGTTCAGATAATGGGAGAATAAGCTATCATCTTTTATACTGTCGTTGCGAGGATCTGAGAGACACGATAATCTATAATGTTAGATAATTTTAACCATAGCATTTATTATTTATACCGGTATAGATTTATTTCGGACACCGCTTCCTTCGACAGGCTCAGGATGAGCGGCTTTGGTTTTACCCCATCCCCGGATGTTTCTTGTGCCTTTGGCGTTATCCAGCATGACAATAATAAAAATATATTTAAGAGATTGCTTCACTGCCTTCGGCAAATCTGCAATGATAATTTATTTTACGTGAATCAGCGAGAAGAACTCAGCGCGGCTATCAGCCCTGCTTCTGAAAGTGCCGCGAAGTGCAGACGTAATAACACTGGCTCCCGGCTTCTTTATTCCACGCATGGTCATACACAGGTGCTCCGCCTGGATAACAACCGCTACGCCATCGGGATTTAATCCTTTAACGACAGCATCGGCAATATCCGTTGCCATTCTCTCCTGTATCTGAGGACGCTTGGCGATAATTTCAACAACCCTTGCCAGCTTGCTGATGCCCACCACCCTTCCCTCTTTGTTGGGCATGTAGCCGATATGGACTATGCCGTAAAAAGGCAACAGGTGATGTTCGCACATCGAATAAAATGGGATATCCCTGAGGATCACCATCTCACGGTGCCCCAGTTCATACCCTACCTTAAGCTCTTCGACAGGGTCTTTATCCATGCCCATGAACAGCTCGGCATACATCTCGGCAAAACGCCTCGGGGTATCGAGCAACCCTTCCCGCTTGGGGTCTTCGCCGATAGCCTCGATAATGGATTCTACCGCTTTGCTAATCTTCTCTTCGTCAAACACTTAGTAAACCTCACGATTGTAATTTTTTAGCGCATTCATCACGCTTGAGTATCCGTGTTTTACAACCCGCCGTGCCCAGGTATTTATCACTACCCATATATAAAACCGGATTGATTTTTTCAAAGTTCAATGTGCCGTCAGGAAGAATTGCTTCTTCCTTAAAATGCACCGCTACTACTTCGCCGATAAACATGCTGTGATCATGGTAGAGCCTTTCTTCCACCAGCTTACACTCCAATGCGGCATAAGCATCCTGAAAAATTGGGACTGAGGTCTTGATGGGTTTATCTTTCTTTATATTGAAAGCTTTGAACTTATCGAGGTCAACACCTTTGCTGCCACCAATGGCTGCCACCAATGCGGATTTGGTATCCGGCAGTAGATTAATACCGAATTCCTTGCTCTCGGTAATCAGCCTGTAGGTATAGTGTTCTGTCGAGGAAACAAAAGCGACCATCGGCGGGTCTTTTGACACCGGCATATGCCAGGCAATCGTCATTGCGTTATCTTTGTCGCCATAACTTGCGCTAACAACTATTGCCACCCGGGGGTAATGTTGATAGAATGCCCCGACCTCTGTGATGACCTTTTTCATCTTCACCCCCCTGTTTATTTATTATATTTAATATTATAACTCTAATTAATTCCGTTCATCCTGTAATTTTCCACCCAACCCCAGTTGCTTCGTTCGTCCGGAGTTTACACTGAGCGCAGCGAATGTGCGAACTCCAGCATGACAATTTTAATGTCATCGCGAGGAAGGATCATTAGCGACTGACGTGGCAATCTCTACCATTAGACTATTTTAACTTGCATCAACTATTTAGATCGGGAGAGATTGCTTCGCCCTCCCTTTGGGAAGGACTCGCAATGACACTAAGTCTATTTCCAGCCAAGGGCCTTTTCTATGGTTGCAAGTTCCGCCGGAAGCTGCAAGAAAGGCCCGGCATTTTTAATGGCAGTCTCGGCATCCTTTAAACCGCTGCCGGTTATAACGCAGACTATTTTCTTCCCTGAAAAATCCATGCCCTTTTTAGCCATCTTTACCAGACCGGCAAAAGAAGCCGCCGAAGCCGGTTCACCGAAGACACCTTCACTGGCTGCCATGCTCTTCTGAGCAGCAAGGATTTCCTCATCGCTTACCATGTCGATAAGACCGCCAGACTCATCACGTGCCTTTGTAGCTTTTTCCCAACTGGCGGGATTGCCGATGCGTATAGCTGTGGCTACGGTTTCAGGCTTTTCGATAGGATAGCCGTGAACGATAGGAGCGGCGCCTTCCGCCTGGAAACCCATCATCTTCGGTTTCCTGCCGGATTTTTTTATATCGAAATATTCGACAAAACCCTTCCAGTA